>JBDTBU010000280.1:0-4101 GCA_039923935.1 Ktedonobacteraceae bacterium
TGTCCTGGAGCGCTGAACCGGTGAAATCACTTAAACCGGAAAGTTGTGCCCATTCTTCTAGAATATTCGTGGGCGTACGGAACGACGTATCCCAGTTGACAACGGTGCCGCCACCTAGCGTACTACCCGCGAGAATAATCGTGCCGAGATCCTTCGACGCCAGTGTGCCCCGTTTGAGGTACAGTTCAGGCATCGCTTGCACCTCTTGGAGTGTGAAATCGCCATCGCTGTAATAGCCACCTTTCTCCAAGATCACTACATTCTTCCCAGCCAGCGCGAGTTCGCCTGCGACCACACCACCGCCTGCACCAGAGCCAATCACCACCACATCGCACTCCAACGTCGTGTCTTCAGTGATTGCGAGTGGCTTGAGTGGACGGGGGGCAGGGTCAGGGAACAGGGTTGGTACAGCGTAGTCGAGCACTTCCCAGTTCGGATTGACGCCATGCTCATTGGGGGCTGAGAAGAAAATAAAGCCCGCTAAGCGCTTCATCGCCTGATATCCCTGGCGCAACTGGCCCAGTGGGCTATTCGCCATAGCCAACAAATATTTCGAGCGTTGCTCTTGCGAAAGTGCGATAAACACCTTGAGGCTTTGTACCAACAAGAGGCTAGTGACAGGCTTCTGCAGCAAGCCGAGTAATTGGCGAAACTCAGCCTGTGCCTCGGCATTTTCTTGGGCTAGCGTCTCAGCCATCAGCATAGCAAGATTCAGATCACGCGCATTCCGTTGATAGTAGGCAGCAAGCGCTGCGGAACTCCCATCAGGTGGGGTCAACGAAGGAAAAAACGTATCGCATACAGCTTCTAATACACGAAACTCTTCAGGTGAGAGCCAACCTGCAATGCGACTCTGAGCAGACGAGATAGTAGTCATCGGTGTCTCCTATCGGTGATGGATGAAGGAGTCGGGTCACTCTTCTCTCAATGTAGGAACACACAGAGCACTTTCGCCAAATCGAAAAAAGAAGGTTATCCGACTATGTAGCGTAGCATATATGCAAGAGTATACATCTTTTGCTCAGGCTTTACTAGCCTCTGTATCCCAGTAATCTCGGTAAAAATTTGACGCTGCAATCCATTTATGACATATATTAGAGCAGTAGATCGTTAATAAACAAGGAAGAAGGGACTCCATGACCTATCAGCAAGATCAATCTTCTCCCACCACATTGAGCGACCCAAATATGCTCAAAGGGCTTGAGTGGCGTTCGCTTGGACCGTATCGTGGTGGTCGCGTGGTTGCGGTGGCTGGCGACCCGTTCGATAAGCAGCGCTTCTACTTTGGCTCAACGGGCGGCGGCGTCTGGCAAACCACTGATGGCGGCCTGATCTGGGAAAACATTTCCGATGGGTATTTTAAACGGGCCTCAGTCGGGGCTATCGCTGTGGCACAAGCTGATCCCAATGTCATCTATGTTGGCATGGGCGAAACGACGATTCGCGGCAATGTCTCGCATGGCGATGGTATGTACAAATCGACGGATCGCGGGCAGACCTGGACACATCTCGGCCTGGAAGCTACGCGGCAGATTGCGAAAGTACGTATTCATCCACACAATCCCGATCTGGCGTATGTCGCGGCCCTGGGCCACGCGCACGGCCCCAATCCTGAGCGTGGCATCTATCGCACCCGCGACGGTGGCAAAACCTGGGAAAACATCCTCTATCGCAGCGAAAAAGCCGGTGCTATCGATTTAGTGATGGACCCACATAATCCGCGTATCCTCTATGCCACGTTCTGGGAAGCGGTTCGGCTGCCTCATACTCTGATTAGTGGCGGCGAAGATAGCGGCATATTCAAATCAACAGATGGCGGTGATACCTGGAACGAGATTTCGCGCAAGCCAGGACTACCGCAGGGACTTCTGGGCAAAATTGGCCTCGCAGCCTCACCCGCACAAGCTGGCCGTATCTGGGCTATTGTGGAAGCAGAGGATGGCGCAGTTTTTCGCTCGGATGATGGCGGCGAGCATTGGCAACGCTTGTGTGACGAGCATGGCCTGTTTGCACGCGCTTGGTACTACCAGCACATCTTCGCTGATCCACAGGACGCGGAGACGCTCTGGGTACTAAATACCCAAGCCTGGAAGTCCATTGATGGCGGGAAAACCTTTTTCGACGTGTCTACGCCTCACGCGGATAATCATGACCTGTGGATTGACCCTGAGAACCCGCAACGTGTGATTGAAAGCAATGACGGTGGAGCCTGCATCTCCTTTAATGGCGGTGAAAGCTGGTCTACACAAGCGAATCAGCCAACTATCGAGTTTTACCACGTCACCACCGATAATCAGGTTCCCTACCGCATCTATGGCGCTCAGCAGGATAACACCACCATCAGCCTGCCTACGCGCTCAGCCCTGGCTGGGATCACGCAGTTGGACTGGTATGATGTCGGCGGTGGCGAGAGTGGCTACATTGCGGTGCGGCCTGACGACTCGAACATTGTCTATGCTGGGAACTACCAGGGTGCTATCACGCGCTACGATCACCGCACACGTCAAGCTCGCAATATCGCCGTGTGGCCCGAACTAGCTTCAGGCTGGGGAGCTGATGCGCAACGCTACCGTTTCCAGTGGACCGCGCCGATTATGCTTTCGCCTCACGATCCCAACATCCTGTATATTACTGGCAACTACGTCTTTCGCTCGACCAACGAGGGACAAAGTTGGCAAACCATCAGCCCTGATCTAACGCGCAACGACAGTAGTCGCCTGGGATCGTCAGGTGGTCCAATCACCAAGGATAATACCGGCGCAGAATACTATGGGACGATTTTCGCCTTTGCCGAGTCCCCCTGTGCACGCGGGCTGTTCTGGGCTGGCTCAGACGATGGGCTGATCCACCTCTCACGCGACGATGGCAAAACCTGGCAGCAGGTCACGCCCGCAAATCTGCCTGAATGGGCGCTGATTAGCATCATCGAACCTTCTCCGTATGACCCGGCGGTAGCCTACGTGGCCGCCACGAGCTACAAGTCGGACGACTTCACTCCGTATCTCTATAGAACCAGCGATTATGGAACAACGTGGGATGCAATCACTACCGGTATTCCCGATCATGACTTCACACGCGTCATTCGCGTTGATCCAGTGCGACGTGGGCTGTTGTACGCGGGCACAGAAACCGGCGTCTATGTCTCGTTGAACGATGGGGAGCAGTGGCAGCCATTGCAGTTGAACCTGCCTGTCGTGCCCATTCACGATCTAGTCGTTAAAGACAGCGACTTGATCGCAGCTACGCATGGGCGCTCGTTCTGGGTGCTCGACGATATCACGCCCTTGCGCCAAGTGAGCGAGCAAATCGAGCAGAGCGCGGCCCATCTCTTTACCCCGCGTCCCACGATCCGCTTTATGACCGTGGGCGGCTTTTCCCAGGTTCCTGTAAACGGCAAATATTCCCGCAAAACCGGTGTCACCACAATCAACGCACGTCGAGAAGAGAAGCCTACTGGCGAAAAAATTGACCGCAACCTGGATGCCGGCCAAAATCCACCCAACGGCGTGATTGTCACCTACTATCTCAAAGAGCAGCCAGTTGGCGAAGTCAAGTTGATCTTCCTGGATACCAATGGGCAGGAAATCAAACGTTTCTCAAGTGAGGAGGCTCCGGCTGATCCGCAGAAAGCAGGCAGTAGCAAAAAGAACGGGAACGGCAAGCCAAACGGGAACAAAGACCCGCGTGTACCAAAGGAAGCTGGCACGAACCGCTTCGCTTGGAATATGCGCTATCCCGATCCAAGCAAGGTCAGTGAGGGCTTTATGGGTGCTGACAACGGGCTGGTTGGTCCGGTAGTTTCTCCTGGCACCTATCAGGTTCGCCTGATTGTTGGAGAGCAGAGCTTGAGCGTCTCGTTTGAAATCCAGAAAGACCCGCGTGTAGCGGCCAGCCAGCGTGATCTGGACGACCAGTGTGCCCTGTTGCTCAGTATACGCGACAGGCTTTCGGAGACTCACGAGGCGATTACGCTACTCCGGGACACGCGCCAACAAGTCGAACAGTGGGAACAGCGTACAACGGGCCGCGATGAGCACGAGGCGATTGCAGAGGCTGCTAAAGTCGTGCAAGAGAAACTGACCGCTATCGAAGAAGAGCTGA
>JBDTBU010000281.1:0-4285 GCA_039923935.1 Ktedonobacteraceae bacterium
CGGGCCGGAACTTGGCGGCGGGCGTTATCGGTGGTGCCGTTGGGCAGAGCGGTGATGATATAGTTGTTCTGCTCCATACGACTGGCTGGCGTGAGCGTGACCGTCGCGGTGACATGGCTGCCGGGCAGGATGTTTGAAATACCGCCTTTCGTATTGCTAGCCCAAACCCCGCCGACCAGCACAAGCAGCAGCAGGATCAACAGGCCTACAAGCAGCAAACGCCCCTTGCCGGGTCGATTGACACGACTCGCACGAGGCGGGGGCAGTGGTGTCAGGCCAGTCGGGCGCGGGCCGGGTGGAGGCGCACCAGGACCAGGGGGCACGAGCCGCATGGGTGTGCCAGGATTGCCAGGCCCGCCCATAGCCGCGCCAGCCGCCATAACCGCTCCAGTAGCATCCACGGCTGCGATCTTGCCCGTACCGCCGCGCTGGGGTGGGCTGGGCATGTTTCGTGGCACAGTTGGCATGGAGCCGGACGCGAGATTCGCGCCAAAGTCAGCAGCCCCAACCGCTGCGATCTTGCCCGTGCCGCCGCGCTGGGGTGGGCCGGGCATGTTTTGTGGCACAGAGGGAACTTGTCCGCTCGCTTGATGTGGTGGGCCGGGAATATTCTTTGGTGGTTGCGGGCTTGGCATGGCTGGGACTTGTCCGCTAGCTTGTTGTGAACCGGGCATATAGAGCGGGACGACTGGAACTGGACCGCTAGCTTGTTGCGGGTTGGGTATGTTTTGTGGCGGTTGGGGTGCGGGTATGTTGGGTTGGTTCTGGTTTTTGCGCAAGGTGCCGCTGGCCCTGGTTGGTATGCCTTGCGCAGCGTCAGGGTTGGCACGAGACGTGGTTGAGCCGCCAGGGAAGATGATCGCGCCGGGAATTGGCCGGTTCTCTGGCTGCCCGGCGATAGGTTTGCTGGCGCGTCCCTTCTTGACTGGCGTAGCTGGCACGTCGCTCAACTGCGGCGGCACGGCGGGCGGGACTTGCGCACTCTGCTGGTTGGTTTGTGGCATGGACGGGCCAGTCTGGTACGCGGATGGCGCGTAGAGCAGGTCGTCGTCATTCTGGGGGCCGCGTGTCACCTGCTGATTATGCCCGAACGTTGCGGCTTTACGTGGATCGACGGGTGTTGGCGGCAACGATGATAACGGCGGCTCCTGCAACTGTGGCGTTGGCGGTACTAACGGGCTGGGCACGCTGGGCTGACCCTCGCTCTGCTGCAGGCGTGGCGTCGGTGCCATTGGCGGCAACGGTGAGCCTTTTTGTTGTTGCGGCGTCGGTGCCATTGGCGGCAACGGTGATAACGGCGAGCCTTGCTGTTGCGGCGTCGGCGGCACTGGCCGGCCCTGTTGCGGGAATGGCACTGGCGCGGTGGTGGTCGTGGGTTGTACGCGGCCAGGGTGTGCTTTACGCGAGCCAAAGGCCAGCAGCCCTGGCTTCTTCGGGTTGCCCGTTTGAGAGCGTGGCGTATGCGCAGAGGACATGGCCTCAGTCAAGAATGTTTTGAGACTAGCCAGCGAGGAATAGACGGGAAAGCGGCGTAAACGAGCAAATTCCGCTGGGCCGGGACCGGAGGGCGCGATCACGATCAGTTCGGCCTTGAGGTCGCGGCGGGTCTGTTTCAGCCCATCGAAGTCCACAGGCTGACGAAAAATCTTGAGTGCATTGGAGAGGTCCAGCACAATCTGTTTGCGTCCCTGCCCATTCAGCAGATACAGCGCGTTCAGAACCTCTTGCCTGCTGTCCATAGACTCAACGTAGACAATGCCAATCTCCGCGCTACGCGGATCGCCCGCATCTAAAAAATCTGAGCCGTCACCCTGTCTCATGAAACACCCTCTTACTGCATTCTCGAACAGCCTGGGAGGCGCAAGGAGCGTAGCACACGACACGATAGTCCCGCCAAGCGAGGATCATTCCCCGCACTCCCTGTATCTCTTGCTGCATCTGTCAGACATTGTACATCATTGGTGCAAGGTGGGATAGTGGGAGGGAGACATCGGGTGTAAGAATGATTGGGATTGTTCAGGCGATGGCAAGATGCGTGCAGCGGCAGCATGACGCCCACCCCACCCCAGGGCGCGGATGCACGCAGTTCGCCATCGTCTGAACTACAAATCTACCCAGTAGCCGTTTGTATCATTCCAGAACATCTCTTTAAGATTGCTCAGTTTATCGGGATTTTCGCGGATATAGCGCGTAAAAATCTCAGCCCCTCGTGCATTTCAGACAACTTGTTCGTAGTAGCGATCTTGCCAGAAGACAGCAGGGCAATGCAAATAATGCTTCTGTAGACATTTGATCCAGGTATGAGTCACTCGCGATTTTATATGCACGCATAACATCCCAAAGGTAAGGCCGAGGCTCAGTCAAGCCACGCAAGGTAAGCAAGAAATGAAGATGATCTGGTATTACGACAAACGGCCCAGAATTGCTCCCGGATAGCGACGCGTCAGATCTCGCCATTCGCGTTCGAGAACCTTTTTCAGAGCTGGGATTTCAAACATGGGTTCGTAGACTTTGATTTTCACTCGAATAAAGTAATCTGCGGATGTATATTTGTGCAAAAAGAAGTATACATCCGCAAGCATGATACAATACATAAAAACAGCAGGAGGCGTCGTATGACACAGTTTTCACCAGATTCTTTGGCACTGGAACGTTAGAGATACAATTTGACCCAACTCGTGAGTAAAGAGAGGTTGCCCTGGTTGGTACCCCCTTTAGCTCGCCGTGAAATGCAATTGCTTGGCACGTCCACCCTACCTATGTACCGACAATATATCGAGCGTGACGCAGCCATACAGCGTCGCGTACAAGAAATAATGCTGCTATCTGATGAGAAGCTTCAACAGAAAAGTAGTCTCCCATCGTAAGAGAGAAGGCGTGAGACTTAGTATGATATCGTCTTCAGTAGGTTTTTTGCTAAGGCATGGTTCAAAGTGTCACATGAACTTGAACCATGCCGCTTTTGACTGTTTGCTCTCAGCATCTGGAAATCATGCAAAGCGCAGGAAAACCCGTGTGTGAGCTATTTTCGTGATAATCCTAGCTCGACCTCCGAGAGGAGCGAGAAGACATGCTGCTCCAGAGGGCAACAATCATGGACGCAGCGATAATTGTACTGATGATCGGCACACCCTCCACTGTAGGCTCTCCTTGGATGCTGAAATGGAAGAAGCCCACGATCAGAAAAATGGCAAACAGCCCGACCATAATTGACCCCAGAATGCCATCTGGGGCACGGCGATGAGCGATGAATTCACCAAGAAACCCGACAATAACGGCAATAATCAACCAAATGATGAATTTGACGACGGTGAGAGTCATGTTCTTTTCTTCCTTCCTTGAATAAAAACGGTGTTTTGTGTATGCAACTGTTTCTTATACGGTTCAGTTCACAGAGTGGACTCACTATCGGTGTAAATATCAGGATGAAATGGCTCGCCCGTACTTTTGTGCTACACTACTAACTACAATATTTCGCGACAGTATCAGTCGCAATAGTACGAGTAAGGAGTATTTAACACATGGCTATTCTCTACGAAAAACGCGGGCGCGTCGCTTACATCACGATCAACCGACCAGAGGCGCGTAACGCTGTCAACCTGGAGACGGCGAGCGAGCTGAACGCGGCTTGGCAGGATTTCCGCGCTGATGATAACCTGTGGATTGGTGTGCTGACGGGCGCGGGCGAGAAGGCGTTTTCGGCGGGCGCGGACCTCAAGTCGCTGATCCCGATGATGACCAGCTCGACCCGTCCCACCGAAGCGGCGAACGATCACGGCTTTGGCGGGATTACACGCGGCTTTGAATGCTGGAAACCCATGATCGCTGCGGTCAACGGCTTTTGTTTGGCGGGCGGCACAGAGATGATGCTGGCCTGCGATCTACGCATCGCCGCCGAGAACGCAACCTTTGGATTGACCGAAGTGCGCTGGGGCATCATCCCAGGCGCGGGCGGCACACAACGTCTACCGCGTATGGTCCCGCTTGCCAGAGCTATGGAGATCATCCTGATGGGCGAGTCAATCACCGCGCAGGACGCCTACCAGATGGGCTTAATCAACAAAGTCGTGCCCCAGGCCGAGCTGATGAACGAGGTTGAACGCTGGGTCAACGTCCTACTCGAACGCGGCCCACTGGCCCTACGCGCCGCCAAACAAGCCATGCTGCAAGGGCTGAACATGACCCTGGACGAGGGTATGCAGTTGGAGCAACACCTGTTCCGCCAAATGCTCGCTACAGAAGATGCCAAAGAGGGACCACAAGCGTTCGCACAGAAACGCAAACC
>JBDTBU010000282.1:0-7852 GCA_039923935.1 Ktedonobacteraceae bacterium
ACGTTCAACGGCGACCTGGATATCCCTGTGTTGACGATGCACACGACTGGGGATGGACTCGTGGTGAACGCAAATGAGCAGATTTATGCACAGGTTGTACGCGAAAATGACGACACCAGTTTGTTGCGTCAGGTGTTTGTGCACCGTGCTGGTCACTGCACAATGACGCCAGCCGAGAGGCTGACGGCCATTGGAACGCTGATTCATCGCATCGATACTGGCCATTGGGGCGATACGACCAATCCCGCGTTGATGAATACCGAAGCGGCTGCATTTGGTTCTCTTAACGCTCTGTCAGTTTCTAATGTGGTCGTGGCCGTGCCACCCGCGTTCATTCATTTCAAACCTGCTGTTTTCTTACGTCCCTTTGCTTTCCCTGAAGAGTTTGACAACTAGCAAAAAGCTCGTCAAACAATAACCGCCCAACGTGCACGCATGTTGGGCGGTTATTGTTTGACGAAGCTCCGAGGTGAATTAAAGGGTGATTTGGCGTGGAGTAACGCGGCAGTGTTCGGCACGCATAATTGCGCGTAGATCGTCTACTGCCTCCTGGATACGTCCCCGATGATTAAAGATCAGGTAATCGTACCAGTGTTGTTCCGCCAGTTCGATTTGGGCGTTGCTCAGTCGTTGCTGGAGTTCCTCCGCCGTCTCGGTTGAACGAGCCGTCAGCCGATGGACCAGCTCTTCACTGGAACCAGGATGTAGGAAGAGAAAAATCGCTTGCGGAATGAAATGCCGGACCGTTGTGGCCCCCTGAACATCGATTTTCAGCAGGACATCCCTACCCGCGCTCAAGTTATCCCGTATAGGCTGCCGAGGTTGCCCATACCAGTTCCCATGCACGAGAGCGTGTTCCAATAACTCATTGTCGGCCACCATACGCTGAAAACGTTCATAATCGACAAAATAATACGGTTTGCCTTCACTCTCGCCAGGACGTGGCGCACGCGTTGTCACCGAAGGCACGACAAAAAAGTCAGCTCCCTGATTTTGCAAGGCTTGAATGATCGTGTCTTTCCCTGCACCTGAAGGCGCTGAAAGCACAAAGAGAAGTCCCTGGCGGGTGGGAGTCGGCGAGATCTCGTGTTGTTGAGGTTCTGGTTGCGTCATCTCGATCTGCATCGCTGTCTTTCCTACTAGTCCCGGCTCTTTGAGACAGGTGTTTCTTTTGGATGGATTTTGTTGTACCATGCTTAATGCAGCCAGGCATGCTATGCGGCATGACCATTTCTCCTATTGTACAACATGGGGTTTCAATCCCGTTGGCAGGATGAAAAAGGTCATGAACTGTTGCCATTTTATATTTGAGAAGAAGTTGCCCCACCCAGAGCCAGAGGCTCCGGTTCCTATATTCTGACAGAGATAGAAAAGAAGATACACATGTATATTGATGCAATTACGCTAGCGGCTCTGGCTGATGAATGGCGTTTACTCTTGCCGCGTGCCCGTATCGACACGATTATTCAGCCGACGGAATATGCGTTGGCCTTTCAGTGCTATGCGCCTGGTGCAGAGGGCGAGGGCGGGCATAATCGCTGGCTCAACATTTCGGTGCATCCCCAATTGGCCCGCGCCCATCTGACTGCACGCAAGCCTACCAAGATTGCCAGCGAGCCGCCGGCTTTTGTGATGCTCCTGCGCAAATATCTGGAGGGTACGCGCATTGAGGCTGTGGAGCAGACCCGTTGGGAGCGTGTGCTAGAGATTATCGCTAGCCATCCCAGTACTCCCGGCAGCGAGGAGCGCACGCGCTACCGCCTGATTGTAGAGATTATGGGGCGCATGAGCAATCTGATTCTCTGCAATGAGCAAGGTCTGATTTTGGGTAGCTTGAAGCATGTGGGGGCCGATGTCAATCGCTATCGGGTGATTGCGAACAATGTAACCTATGTGCCGCCACCGCCTCAGCAGCGCTTTTTCGCGGGCCAATCACTGCCGCGTCTGGAACCGACTACCGTGCTGGCAGCTCAACTCTCGATTATTCCCGGCAACGAAAGCACGGGGCTGCCGGAGCCGACTGGTAAGAAGGTTCGTGCACCCGCTAAGGAGAAGCTTTGGCAACTGTTGACGCGCAACCTGCTCGGCTTTAGTCCGTTGTTCGCACGCGAGGCAGTGTATCGCACGTTGGGCGAGAGTGAGACATTGCTGGAGACGGTGCAGAGTGCGGAAACGTGGGAGGAACTGGCCTGGAATATTCGCGAACTGGCCGCGCTCTACGACAACCACCAGTGGCGTCCCCAACTGGTCGAGCGTATTCCCACACTTGGTGGACCTAGCACGCCTGTGGCCTTCGCTGCGTATCCGTTGGAGCAGTACGCCGAGCAGCCTGGTATGAGTGTACGCCAATCGCCATCGCTCAATGTGCTGATCGATGACTATTACGCGGGTGCGGAATGGCGCGACGCTATGGGCAGTGTACGAGCGCCCATCAAGAAGGTCTTGCAGAGTCAGCGTGACCGTTGCAAGCGCAAGGCCGAGATCCTGCAAAAAGAGTTGGCCGCAACTGAGGAAGCTCAGCGTTATCGGATGTATGCCGAGTTGCTTTTGGCTCACCAAAACGAAGTCACGCAAGGTCCGAGTAGTATCGAACTGGAAAACTACTTTGCCACCGAGGGCGAGCCGGCCATGCTCAAAGTGCCGCTCGATCCGCGTTTCGACGCTGTGGGCAACGCCAACCGCTTGTTCAACAAATACCATAAGCTGCGTCGTGCTCTGGCCCTGATCCCCGATCAGATTCAGCAGAACGGGGCCGAACTGGCTACACTCGAACAATTGCTGGCTGACCTCGATCTGGCTGAGAATCCTGCCGAAGTGCTGCTGGTCAAGGCCGAGGTGCAAGCTGCGAAATATATGCGTATCAAGTCGGTTGAGAAGAAAGGCAAGCAGCAGTCCAAGGGTAAGGGCAAGCCGGGCAAGGGCGGTAAGTCTGCGGGTCCAGGCGGCGGCGTGCCTTTGCATGTGCAGGGTAAAGATGGCTTTACCATCCTGATTGGCAAGAACAGCCGCCAGAATGAAGATGTAACCTTCCACCATGCGACCGGTAACGATCTCTGGCTGCACGCACGCGGTGTACCCGGAGCGCATGTCATCATCAAAGCGGGTGGACGCGCGATTCCCCAGACGACTATTGACCAGGCTGCCGCGCTTGCTGCTTACTACAGTCAAGCGCGTGGCAGCACAAGTGTGCTAGTCGATTACACGCTCCAGCGGAACGTACGGCACATGAAGAACGGTGGGCCAGGGATGGTGATTTATGAGCGTGAGACGACCGTTCATGCCGAACCTGCTACTGTGGAGATGGGCGTATCTTCAGGACGCTAACATTTTATGAGCGATAATCGACCCAAGCCGATTATCGCTCATATTAACATGCACTATTTACCCCAGACGACCATGTTGCCGCATAACCTCAACCAATAGATCAGCTTCCAGACCGTATGCTGTTCTTCCATCACGGCCAATCGTGGTTTTGGCGGCTAACAGCGCATTCACAATTGCCTCTTCTGTTGCCTCGATCACAGCATCGAACAGGCTCGTGATATAGCTATTCGAGAGCATGGTAAGCGGCACTGTCAGGGGAGTCACCTCGCTATACTCGCTGGCAGGGATGCCTCGATTGGCAGTTGAGAAAGCGAGAAAAATGTCGCCACTTGCGTTCTCACCGACACCTCCCGTGCGTGCAATGCCCAGACCCGCTCGTTGAGCTAGGCGTATGCATTGGGTGGGAATAAGTGGCGCGTTGGTGGCTACAATGACAATGATCGATCCCCCGCCATGTTGACTGGACGCGGGAACCGATGGGAGTGGCATGACCGAGTGCGGAATAGCCTTTCCGACAGGAACTCCATCGATTTGTAAACGCTCACGGCGTCCGTGATTGGCCTGCACAAGCACCCCCACCGTATAGCCACCATCAGCAGCAGGGACCACACGCGAGGCTGTTCCAGTGCCACCCTTGAAGTCATGGCAGATCATCCCAGTGCCGCCGCCAACATTGCCCTCCGTTACAGGCCCAGCCGTTGCATTTTCAATTGCCTGAAAGACATGTTCTGGCTTCACATGCAAGCCGTTGATATCGTTGAGCAGGCCATCATAGGTCTCGGCCACGACTGGCAAGGCCCAGAAGAGATCCTCCGGCTGATGTTTGGCTATGGCATCGCGTACTAACGCGTCACGCACAACCCCAACGCTATGTGTGTTCGTGAGTGCAATGGGAGATGTAAGGAGGCCCGATTCTCTGATCCATTCCAAACCAGTCATCTCGCCATTTCCGTTGAGTCTGTGGCACCCAGCGAAGAACGGCTCTTTCCAAATATTCCCTTTGTGGGGTAAAATAACGGTTACACCGGTATGAATGGGCAAAGATCTCTTCTCATCTATGATGGTGGTAGAGCCAACTCGCACCCCTGGTACATCGGTTATGGCATTATAGGGACCGGATGGCAAGGTGCCGATGATAATACCCAGTTCGCGTGTGCGTGTCATGCTCTCTCTCCTTTTTCGTAGCCTGCTGCATACAGGCCTCTCGGTTTCTATTACGGGATAATTTCCAGCCTGGGACAACAAAATTATACTGATGAGAAATACATATGGGATGGGGAAGCGAAAACTTTACAAACCTACGCATTTCTTACTGTATGCAGTGTAGAATATGCTAGAGCTAATGTCAAGCATCTGCTCGCTTGCTTAAGATGGGGGTAACATGCATGTATGGAAAATTGATGTTGGTGAAATGGAAACGCCAAAATGTGGGATATTTCATGTGGTTCATGTTTTATTTGACGATAGGCAAAGTAAACCAGAAGGTGGAACCCTCTCCAGGCGTGCTTTCCACACCAACCTCTCCCTTGTGTTGGGCGATGAGTGTTTGGCAGATATACAAACCCAGGCCCAATCCTTTTCCAGAACCGCTCTGCACTGGTACTCCTTTGACTTGGTGAAAGCGCTGCCACAGTTCCTTTTGAGCCTCTGCAGTGAGGCCTGGTCCCTTGTCGTGCACCCAAATGCGGGCAATATCTCCCTGGATGGTTATTCCAATGGAGACTGGTTGATCGGGACTCGAATAGCGGATGGCATTGGTTATATAGTTTGTTATCACTTGGCCGACGCGAGCTTGATCTGCGAGCACAGTCACCGTGGTATTTTCTGGCAAATCCTCTAAGAGCGAGCGCTCAGGCGCGACCATGCGCAGATCCTTGACGGTTTCATGCACGATGTGAACCAGATCGCAGTGGCCCAACTCTAACTTCAAAGTATGGGCTGTGATACGCGAGACATCCATCAGATCATTGATCAGATGCGTTTGGACATCTACTTGTCGCGCACAACCCGTTAGACGCTCCAAAGTATCGGTCAGGAATGCGTTCATCTCTGGGGATATGGCTTCGGCCTTGATGAGCAGACGTTTCACTCGCCGTTGGATTAATTGGAATGTCCCTTTGAGCGCGGCCAATGGTGTTTTCAGTTCATGGCTGGTCATGCCGAGCATCAGGTCTTTTTGCCGCTCCAGTTCTTTGCGGTCAGTCAGATCTAAAACGAAAGTGATCAGCCAAGGCGAGGAATCTCTCCGACGAAAGAGTGTACTCCCAAGCAGTACTGGCACGCGCTTGCCTGCTCTCGTTTCGTACTCTTTTTCAAACGGTTGCATCACCCCAGTTGCTAACAGCTTCTCCACGGACTGCACGGATTGTGCCTGATATTCTGGAGGTGTCATCTCCATCCAACTCACCTGTCCTGCTGCAAGTTCCTCCTTGGTATAACCCACAAGTGAGAGAAAGGCATCGTTGGCCTCGCGAACAATCCCTTGCAGATTAGAAACAATGATTCCAATAGTATTGGAGTCCATCAGTCGGTGAAACCGCAATTCGCTTTCACGCAGAGCCTCTTCAGTACGTTTTTGCTTGTCGATATTGGTAGATGTGCCGAACCATTTCAGAATGTGCCCTTGATCGTCGGTGAGTGCTTCGGCTCGTCCAAGAAACCATTGATACTCTCCCGTCTTGCCCTCGCGCATACGATATTCAATCTCATACGATTGGCCTGTTTGGAGCGCAGTCTTCCAGACTGTTAGCGTCTTTTGTCGATCATCAGGATGAATCATCTTGATCCACTGCTCTCCTGAGATTTGTTCAAAGGTGGTATTAAAATACGTATAGCATTGCTGATTGAAGTAATCAATAAAGCCATCAGGACGCGTAGCCCACACGAGCTGAGGCATCATCTCTGTCAAAATGCGTAACTCTTCTTTACTCTGACTGAGCGCTTCTTCTACCTGCTTCTGTGCTGTAATATCGATGGTTATTCCCGTGAGGTGGACCGGCTTGCCTTGCGCATTATACATGTATTGTGCGCGGTCTGCCAACCAGTGGATGCTCCCGTCGGGCCAGATCGTGCGGAACTCCTTACTCTGTTCTTGTTGCTGTTCGCCCGTCAGCGTACGTGTATTGATCTGATTTACGCGTTCACGATCATCGGGGTGCAACGCTTTCAGGAAGCGTTCGTAGCTGATTGGATCTGTCGGTGATAAGCCAAAAAGAGTTTTTTCTTCATTCGACCAAACGAGCTGATTGGAGATGAGATCCCAATCCCATGTGCCCACACCGGAAGCTTTCAAGGCAACGTGCTCTTGTCCACCACTCATTGGCTTGGTTGATTTCTGGGTTGTGCTCTCATTGCGAGATGGCTGTGTTTTCTCATCGTGCTGTGAGGGATGGGATAAAGACATACAACAGCTCCTCGCTTGTATCCTCATTTCGCATAGTGACCACTTCTCAGTATAAAATGGCGCTGCAAAGTCAAGCATGAGTCGATGTTGCGATCCAATGAGGTCTGCGAGCGCCATGCGCTGCCCTTATTGGATCAATTTGCCAAGTTTATTAGAAGCCAAGCAGCCGACGTGTCTCTGCACGGGCATTGTCCAGGTTCAGCCCACGCGTGACCAATACCCCGGCTGCCATGCCATCGCCACGCAAAAGACCCAGCAACAGGTGTTCGGTGCCAAGCATGGCTTGCCCCAACCGCTCTGCCTCGTCCAGCGCCAGTTCAAGCGCATGTTTGCCATCTGTCGTGAAACCATCTGCCACTCCAGGCTCGTTGAGATGCTCCTGAGTATGCAAAAAATCTATCGCACTCTTGATGCGTTCATGCTCGATATTGAGGTTTTTCAGCACATGGAAAGCGATACCATTCTGTTCGCGGATCAAAGCGAGTAGCAGATATTCGGTGCCCACCTGCTCTTTTTGGTCTTGCAGTGCCTCTTCGCGTGCATGGACCAGTACGCGCAGGGTCAGGCGGTTGCCATGTTCTGCGGGGCTGGCTGGCGCGGGTACCAGATCGTCTGCGTCCTGGATTGTCGATGCGCTCTGCTCCACCTGTTTTGCGCCGCGCACATACGCACCAGCAAACATCACCGAGTTCTGTACCTGTAGCCCCTCATTATATGTTATGATTTCACTCATGGGAAAGGTAAAACGGAGAGATCATAACGGGCCATTGCTAGGTACGAGGGCGATTGGACGCACGGGGGAGCCGGTTGCACCCTGCATCTTGAGCGGCAGACAGATAAAGGTGCATTCGTAGCATCTGTCTCGTGCCAACTCCTCCAGGTTGAGATTTTCGATGATATAGATGCCGTGGCGGACGAGCAGGATGAGATGGCCTGGCAAACTCACCTTGAGATCAGGATCAACAACTCCGACCTCATCCCAAGCGACGTTGTCCGCACCCACCGCTTGCACGCCCAAACTGGCGAGCCAGGAAGATGCATCGGCACTCATCCCACCTGCACGTAGGTACGCTGGGGCATCATGCCAGAGTGCGCCATTCCCAGTCCGTACAAGCGCGATATCTC
>JBDTBU010000283.1:0-13389 GCA_039923935.1 Ktedonobacteraceae bacterium
CTGGTCGCTTGGTGCTATCAACAACAGCGCAGTTTGCAAGAGTTTTTTGCGGCTGAGTCGCAGATCTGGGCCGAGGTGTGTAACTTGAAGCCTGATGCTCTACAAAAGCTTGAGCAAGCGCGGGAGAAACTTGTCGCGCAAGCTTTTCTTGTTGAGCAGCTTACACATGCCTCGATTTCGCTACTAACGATTTTTGACGATGCGTATCCCAAGCAGTTAAAATCCGCGCTGAGGCGCAATGCGACTCCTCCCATTCTTTTTTATGCTGGCGATCTTAGCATCCTGCAACGCCAAACGATTGCTCTGATTGGTTCACGCAATGCAAGTGAAAGAAGTCTGGCTTTTACTCGTGACGCAGCCAGTTATCTAGCAGAACACGGGGCGAATGTGATCAGCGGCAATGCTCGTGGTGTTGATCAGGCTGCCTACGATGGAGCCATCAGCGGAGATGGCTATACGACGGTGGTCTTGCCACATGGTATTCGTAAACTGAGTGGCGTGAAGATGCGCGGTCTATTGCCCAAAATTGATTCTGGCAAGGTTTTGCTGATGAGCCAATTCCACCCAGATGCTCCCTGGGTGGTGAGCCGAGCGATGGAGCGCAACAAAGTGGTAACGGGTCTAGCACAAGTGGTGATTGTAGCCGAGTCCGATACCAAAGGTGGAACCTGGGATGGCGCGAATGGTGCACTAGCACAAAAACGACCTGTGTATGTGTGCCAGATGGATGCGCCAGCGCTGCCTGGCAATAGCGCCTTAGTAGCACGCGGCTCGCAGGTGCTGCCCTGGCCGGTAGGAAATGTAGATGAGGCTTTCGCGCCATTGTTGCATGCCAGCCGAGAGATACAGCAAAAACAAGCCCAAATAGCACTGCCACCAAGCCAACTCTCGTTGCTGGCAATATCCTATCATTGACATCCTACACGAACGCTGATGAGGGATTGTTCTATCAAACCCTCATCCTTTTTCTTTAGCATTTTTCGGAATGATTGAGAAAAGTCTCTCCTATTCCATCTTAATCCATCTCTGCTTAATCGCGTGGACTACTGCGGCGGTGCGGTCATTGACCTCTAGTTTGCGCAGTATCGAGGTAATATGGTTCTTAACTGTCTGGTCACTGATATCCAGCAATTTGGCGATCTCTTTGTTACTGTTGCCTTTCGCGATGTGCTCTAGAATTTCGACTTCGCGGGCGGAAAGCGGACAAGGTGCAATAGGTTTTACTTCTTCTTCTGGGCCACTGGACATTTCGCGGAATGATTGCAAGACACGGCTCGCCAGGTTTGGTTGGGACAGCACATCGTCGTTAATGAGGTACTCGCCCTGACTGACTTTCCGTATGGCCTCGACCAGATTTTCTGGCGTAATGTTGCGCGTATAGTAGGCCGCTGCCCCGACTTTCACAGCCTGGAAGAGCCATTCTTCTCCTTCTAACTCCGATAACATGATGACGGCTGTTTTAGGCGAAAATGTGCGCATTTGCCGGGCGATCTCCAAGACATCGATGGTATCGTAAAAGGTATCCAGGAGCGCAACTTCTGGCTCTTGAGCACGTGCTATTTCTAGTGCTCCGCTGGTGCTATTAGGCTGCTCTATCACCTCGCAACCAGCCATATTTTTCAGAATAGTGATGATTCCCTCGCGAAAAATGGGCTGCTGTACAACGACCAGCACATGGAGTGGTTGTTCTATCATGCTCTTCTTGCGGGGAACCGATGCCAAAATACCAGCACCACCGCATCTCCTTCCTCATTGCTTTTGCCAGGGGCTTCAGGAAACGACTACGCATAAGTGGCCTTTTCCTCTGTACTCTCCTGACATGCCTATTTATTTGTATAATTTGTCCAGATGTATCCGGTGATAGCTCTACCACCCAATTGTCCTATGGCGTAGGACTATTGTATCACGAAAATAGTACTAACCAAAGTTTACTCCTTTCCGAAAAAGCAAATGAAACGGCGATCTAGCCGTTTGCTTTTTCGGCAGAAGAGATTCACTCCTTTCCGAAAAGCAAACGAAAGTTGTTGTTTTGAGATTCTCAATAGACATTTATGATAAAATAGACCCAGACATAGTAAACTCAACTGGAAAGGCTTGGCGAAGGCTCTGGATAAGACACTGAGCATGCTGGCACAGGTGGCCCAATACTGTGCTGAGGAACAGGCTGATATGTACCTAGTCGGTGGCTCGTTACGCAATCTTGGATTGGGCGAACCCTGCGTGGATTGGGATCTCGTGACCAATGACGATGCGCATACGCTGGCACGCCGCATCGCCGAAAAGCTAGGAGGCGTCTCCGCTCGCTTGCATGAGAAGGCCAGCCGCGTGATGCTGCGGGACGCTGAGGGAACCACAAACGTGGTGCTGGACATCGCACCGCTGCATGGAAAAACGCTAGAAGAAGATTTGCGTGCCCGCGATTTTACACTCAATGCGCTAGCTGCTCCTCTTTCGGCTGTCCTTGAGCATCTGGTTCGCTCCGGCTCTCTGGCAAACGCTGGGCATGTGTTGATCGATCCGCTGCATGGTTGGGACGATATGATCGCACGCCAGATCAAGGTAGTTGACGCTGAGGTGTTCCGCCACGATCCACTGCGAATGTTGCGGGCACTGCGCTTGGCGCGACGCTATGGGCTGACACTCGATGCAAACACTGAAGCGCTCATCAAACGCGATGCCAGCCTGTTGACGCAGGTGGCGGCTGAACGTGTCCACGAGGAACTGTATGCTCTGCTGGGCCAGTCAAATGCGCTTGAGCAGTTACACCTTCTGGATGAGTATGGGTTGTTGACGGTGCTGTTCCCAGAATTGTGCGCGGGACGTGGGATGCGCCAACCATCTCCGCATCATTGGGATGTGTTAGAGCACTCATTGCAGTGTGTGGGTGCGCTAGAAGTTCTGGCTAATGCACTCCAGGCCGATCCTGGCAGTGTGTTTCCATCTGAACTGGCCTCTACACCATCCGCAGGCGAGGATCTGGCCGCACTACGCGAGTTGTTGCAAGAGGCGGAGCAGCAGGAGATTTTTAGCTTTGCTGAGTTGAGCACGCCACATATGAAACTGGCGGCACTGCTGCACGATGTTGGCAAGCCATTAACCCTCACAATAGACGCGGGTGGGGCAGTCCATTTTTATAATCACCCCCACGCTGGTGCGCCCGTTGCCGGCGCGATCATGCGCCGTCTCAGCGCCAGCACCCAGGATCGACGACTCGCGCAACTGGTCGCGGCCCACCATATGCGCCCCGGCCAGTTGGGTCAGGATGGCAGCACGGTCACGCCACGCGCTATTCGCCGTTACTTCGTCGATCTCGGTCCAACAGGCATCTTGATGACGATTTTCTCTCTGGCGGACCATCTAGCAACGCTTGGACCACAGCCGCGCACACCAGCGTGGACACGGCATCTCTCAGTGGCACGTCTGCTGCTCACCAGTTACATTCGCGAACGTGAAAAGATCCTGCCGCCGCGTCTCGTGCAGTCCGATGAGCTAATGAGCCGTCTCAAACTCCAACCCGGTCCACTAGTTGGTCAATTATTGGAGATGCTCGCCGAGGCTCAGGCAGATGGGGCGATTCATTCACGAGAAGAGGCGCTGTTGTTAGCAAGGGAGTATATGCAAGCGCGGAGAGAGCAGCAGAGTCAGTAAATCTTGCCACCCTCCGCGCAAAAACATGCAGGAAGCTACAAAAGGCCGTGCGTCCAATCGAAGAACTGGCTGACTGGAACAGTGATATCAGGCACAATACGGGATATCAGGCATTGTTCGCCCTTGAAGATGCCAAGTGAGCGATACTTGCCTGTTTCCAGCGCAAAAACCTCAATCGTTTGGGCTTTGGGTCTTACCAGCCAATATTCGGGAACCCCTGCTTGCTCGTAGATCGTGTGTTTGACGAGCCGGTCATAGGTTACGCTACTTGGCGAGATGATCTCTACAATCAGATCAGGTGCGCCAAGAATACGTTTCTCTTGCAAATGATCCAGGTGCTCTTTCAGCAGGACCAGCACATCTGGTTGTGTGTTGGTATTCTCTGAAAACACCACATCTATAGGCGAGGTGAGCACCAGGCCACGTTTCGTATCGACTATCCGTGAACGTAAAAAATCATAGATTTCTCCGACTATCCCCTGGTGAATTGGTTCAGGCGCGGGCGTCATCATCAACACTCCTTGCACAATCTCATACTGACGACCATCTTCCGGTAGGGATGCATATGCCTCATAGGTCCAGAAGCCCTGGCGCGGACCAGGCACCCAATCGGCGGGCGTCACCACAGTGGGATCGTTGCTCACTTGCTCTCTGTTTATTGCTATCGACATAGGCCACCTGCTTTTCCGCTAAAACACGCCATTTCTCTGCATCTATTGTACCATATCCTTCTGGCTCATCAGCACAGGACAAAATGCCAGGGATCTCCAATGCTCAAAAGCTTTGGTTGGCCCTAAGCAGAACGGCCTACTGAATTTGACAACCTCGGCCCTATAGCATACCATTACAGTGCGCTTGTAGATACGAACGGATGTACCGCGACACTCAGCATTGCACGGAGTTTTTTCAATGAAGAAGGCTATTGCGATTCTCTATCAGGGACGCAAACAAGGAACCTCGGAACTGGCTCGCCAGCTTGCACCGCAATTACAGGCTTTGGGGTATGCTGTGCGAACGATAGATATTCGCGGGGAAAAAGAGGACGAGGAAGAGGTCGATTGTCAGCTGGATGATTGCGATTTTGTGCTCGTTCTGGGCGGCGATGGGACGATTTTGCACGCGACACGGCTGTGCGCTCGCGCGAATATTCCCATCGTAGGCGTCAATTTTGGGCGTGTGGGTTTCTTGACCGAGCTGGAGCCAGAGGAGGTCGCAGAGAAGCTGCCACTCTATCTGGAGCAAGACCCCTCGGTCTGGGTGGACAAACGCTCGATGTTGCAGGCTGAGCTGGAACAAGATGGGGTACGCGAAGAGTTCCTGGCACTGAATGATATCGTGATTGCTCGCGGAACGTGGCCGCGTGTGGTGGAGATCGATATCTGGGTCGATAATCATGTCTATACGAAGACCTATGCCGATGGCATTATTCTCTGTACCGCAACTGGCTCGACGGCGTATAATATGGCAGTTGGCGGGCCATTGCTGCATCCTCAGGTTGAGAGTTGTGTGCTCACGCCTATCGCTCCCCATCTGGCCTTTGATCGTTCGCTGATTCTGCAACCAGAAGCCACAGTGCGTTTGCAGATTTTTACTGGCTCACAGGATGGGGTATTTTCGGCGGATGGTCAGATGAACCGCGAGATCAAAAACGGGGCCACAGTGATCGTGCGGAAGAGCCAGTATGAGGCCCGTTTTCTGAGACGCAGACCACCAACCTATTTTTACCAGATTATTTCGGCCAAGCTGAGGGAAGATTCCTGAGATGTTACTTGAATTAAGCATCAAAGATTTCGCCATTATTGATAGCCTGCATTTACGCTTGCATCGCCTTTTCAATGTATTTACCGGTGAGACGGGCGCAGGCAAATCGATCATCATCGACGCCGTGAATGCTCTGCTAGGCGGAAAAATCGGCGCGGATTTCGTGCGTGCCGGCACCGAACGAGCTTCGGTTGAGGGGATCTTTACGATCCATCCACTGCCGCCAATTAAGGGCGATTGGCAACCGTTTGAGTTTATGCTGCATGCCAATGGCTCAAACGGGCAGCAGACGTTGCTAGATGCATTTGACCAGGCAGAGGCACAAAGCCGCGAAGCAGTAGCTGATGCGGAGAGCGCGGATGCTGCGGTGGCGCTGGCGACGCTGCTGCATCAGTATGACATTGTGCCCGTAGACGATCAGTTGATTCTCGCACGCGATATTTTTCGTTCAGGCCGCACTGTAGCACGCATCAATGGTCGCGCAGTTTCTCAAACGGTGCTCCAGCAGGTTGCGAGTTGGCTGATCGATATTCATGGGCAGAGCGAGCACATGAGCTTGCTACGTCCTGAGCAGCATGTGAATTTCCTGGATCGCTATGGAGATCTGATCCCCCTGCGCACCCAGCTTGGTACCATAGTCACCGACTGGCGCAACGCACGCAAACAACTCCTGGATCTGCAACAAAGCGAACGCGATGTCAGCCGCAGAACCGAGTTTCTCCGTTTTGAGATCGATGAGATCGAGCGAACCGAGTTGCAGCCTGATGAGGTCGAGGAACTGGAAGAGGAGCGCAAAGTGCTCAACAATGCCGAACGTTTGCGCGAACTCTGCTCACAGGTCTACGGAGCACTGAGTGGTGGCGAGGGCAACGGCGATGATTTTCAGCCAGCGCTGGACCAGTTACGGCCCGCCCTGCGTGCACTCAACGAACTGGTGCGCCTGGATAAAAATCTCAAGGATGAAGAGGAGGCGCTGGGCGAGGCGATCTACCGTCTGGAAGAGGTCTCGACGAGCATTAGCGGCTATCAAAGCGATATTGAGGATAATCCTCAGCGCTTGGGCGAGATCGAAGAGCGGCTGGACCTGATCTCGCGCCTCAAACGCAAGTATGGGGCGACTATCGAGGAGATTTTGCAACGCGCCGCCAAGGACCGGGCCGAGTTGGAGACGCTAGTGCATCGCGATGAACTGATGGAGCAGTTGCAGAAGCAAGATGTGCAGTTGCGCCGCGAGATTGGGCAAGTGGCACAACAGGTCTCTGAACGCCGGCGCACTGCTGCGAACGCGTTGGCTGTGGCGATGGAAGAGCAGTTAAACGACCTCAACATGAAACGCGCACGCTTCTCTGTCGAGATCCAGCAAACACTCGATGCCAACGGCGTGCCCGCCAGCATCGATGGGCAACCGGAACAGTATTACGCCTGCGATCCCAGCGGAATTGACCGCGTGCAGTTTTTGATTGCACCCAATCCAGGCGAGCCGTTCAAGCCGCTGACGAAAATCGCATCGGGCGGCGAAACCTCACGTCTGATGCTCGCGATCAAAACTATTCTATCCTCGGCTGATGCTACACCAACATTGATCTTCGACGAGATCGATTCAGGTATCAGCGGTAAGAGCGGTCAGATCGTGGGTGAGAAGCTCTGGCAGTTGACGCGCAGTCATCAGGTACTCTGCGTCACCCACTTGCCACAGATCGCGGCCTTCGCCGATACGCATTACAACGTCAACAAGCAGATTTTTGATGAGCGCACCATCACCGTCGTCAATGAACTGCGCCCGGAGCAGCGTGTACGCGAGATCGCACATATCATGGGTGGAGACGCAACGGAATTTTCGATGAAAAGCGCCGAGGAAATGCTCGCGCGTTCGTTCCTCTGGAAAGAAAACTTCCAGAGACGCCTCATGTCCCCTAATACATGATCTCTTGTACCTGTGGTAAAGTTCATACTGTTGAGATGGAGAACGCAAAACTGTACGTGAAGCGAGAGAGAGCAATAGCATAAGGAAAACATGTTTACGACATTAGCTGATGGTATTCAAGAAGAGTTGGTTGACTTGGCTAAACGCTTTGGTCAGCCCAGCGTGCATTTTGCCGAACTGGATAGCGCAAAACTTTTTGATCCGTTAAACAATCTTGATCGTTACGGCGAGGTGTGCATGGTCGTGCGTCGTCCCAATGGACAGTTAATCACGGCCAAAAAAGCATTTTATCCCGAAGGCTGCAACCGCCTGTTGACTGGTGGGATCAACCACGGCGAGCGTGTGCTGGATGCCTTGCTGCGTGAGACACAGGAAGAAACGGGGCTAGAGGTCGTGGTGCAGCGTTTCCTCGCGGCTGTAGCCTATTATCTGCCTGGACAGCAGAAGCAACCAGTGTTTTATACCTTTGCCTTTTTACTCGATGATATCGGCGGGGAACTGGGTTGTTTGGATGAACATGAACGTCTGGAATATTTTCGCGAGATCACACCGGACGAGTTGTCAGAGCGGGCCGAGTTTCTCGCACATCTCGCGCACAGTTATAGCCCGGATTTGGGCCTGGGTGATAGTGATTGGGCAGAGTGGGGCAAGTTTCGTGCAGTGATTCATCGCCTGGTATGGGAAGCACTACACTTTTCTCACCAGGCACCCTAACATCCAAATCGGGCAATAATTGCTCCGTGTATCTTTAAGTTGCCCACAATCACAGTATCCCCTAGTTGCTCTCTTCATCTATACATGAAGTATTTTGATAGGCGTCCGCAACAGGAAAGTGTACTGCGAGACTTGTTAGTTCTACAGTGTCGTTCTGTCCAAGTGTGTAGAGTGCCCAGAAACCGTTTTTCTCTCGTCGGAATAACTCAATGATCGGAACATCGGCACTAACAATGAGATATTCTTGAATAGTTTCGCTGGAACGATATCGCAAAGCCTTCTTTCCCCGATCATGAGCCTCCGTTTTTGGAGAAAGCACTTCTACGATCACAGAGGGATAGCGAATAGCGTCTTTGGCTCCTCTGTCCCGTGGATCGCAACTGACGGTTACATCAGGACAGACCCTAGAGTTTTCTGCTAGTTCGACATAAACATCTGAGTTATAGACAACGCAACGTCGGCCTTGGAGCACATTACCGAGCATTCTTATCATATTGCCTCCAATAATGGAGTGGTCGGGGCTTCCGCCTGTCATCATAGAGATATCACCGTCGAGATATTCATAACGGTGATCGGGGTCTTTCTCTAAGATGGCAAAGTACCCTTCAAGGCTTACTCGTTCATCGTCTGCGTTATGCTGTACTGCCATAGTTCCCCTTTCCTGGCTGCGCGTTCATCAAAAATACCTCTCTATCTATCGGCTTTATTATACCATAGATGGGTCTTATAGCTTGCAATAGTCCCAAACAGGAGATCCTATTTCTCTCTCAGTGTACTAGCTCTTGCATATCACCCACACAAAAGTGCTATACTATTCTCAGGCACATTGAGCCTGCTTTCTTTTGAGCGTGCATCGCTGGTGGTGCATAAGCATCAAACTCTTATTTGACGGGTGTATAGGTGTAGATGTTGACTACAAACACCCTGGTTATAAGGATAGACAATTTCATGCCAAAGGTATTAACGAGCACTGTTCTGCTCTTCCTCGTTTTTGTTGGTTTCGGTTGGTGGGGCCTAACTATGCTGATGTCGCCTGGAAAAGATGCGGAGACCGTTTTGTATTCGCTATTGCTGCTCGGCTGCTCTGGTTACGCACTGGTCTCTATTTTGATGCTGCCACGCAAGAAGCAAGGCTAAGCGGGACGGCACGTACTATGGGTAAAACTTCACAAGACACTGGTAAATCTGGTGCCGCGCCCTCATTTCGTTTCGCAACACCGACTGATATCGCTGTGATCGAGCACCTGGACAGTTTCAGTAGCTCACCGACGCGTGATATTCACCGCGAAATAGAAAAGTATTTTGGGTCCGTCGATCCCTCGACACATGAGCACACAGTGATTTTCCTGGCCGAAATGGCAGGACGCGTGATAGCCAAGGCGGAACTAATGCTACCCCCCCAGGACACGGTTGGCGCAATAGGCTATATCAAACGGGTGATTGTGCATCCCGACTTTCGTGTGCATGGTGTAGCACGCCAGTTACTGCAACACCTAGTGGCCTATGCCCACGAAATGCTGCAATTGGCAGCCCTCGACCTGCATGTCTGGGATGAGAATCAGCCCGCCGTACGTCTCTATGAGTCGCTTGGTTTTCAATTGCAGCATCGCGAATTGTACTTCCGATTACCCCTATAAACCGTGTATTGGAGAGATCCTTCTGGTCTTGCTCAGCGCACATTTGTGACGGACCGGTACAAATTTTCGTTTTAGATTGTGGCTGAGAATTATTTTGCTCATTCAAATACATGTTATTATGTGGATTCTCAGCTTGCTGCCGCACAATATATGGGAGAAGCGCGAATTTATGGAACAGCAACTTGTATTTCCAGAGATGAAAAAAAATGCCCAACCCAGACGTTTCGCTCTAGCCAAAGCCAAAATCCTCTCTACTTTTTTTGCTGTTGACCGTTCGCCTGATAATCACCAGATTGTAGATCTACAACGACGAGCTTGCTGGATTGGCTTAGCTCTGGTTCTTCAGGCATTGAATGAGATCAATGTCCACTGGTATGTGCCATATGTGCCTTTCCTTCAGGCGTGGGAAGGTCTTATTCCGTTTGCGCTGATTCTGGGCAGCTTTTATATGATGTGGAAAGCTTTTCGTCCGAGCACGCTCAAACAGCGCACACAGCGTTTAGAGCAGCACCCGCAACGCTGGCAACGTATTGTGCTAAGTATGGTGCTGATTACGGCATTGGTCGGAATTTTTGTATTTGGCTGGGCGACTGCGCACGGTCTGTTCACAACGCCCCAGTACACCAATGATGGCACCGCACTCGATGAGAATGCCGCGATGCAATTGTTGCAGGGGCACAACCCCTATACCAATTCCGATCTAGCACATATTGTGCGCTTATTTAATCTAAGTCCTGATCTGACGACCCCACTACGCCAAGGACAATTTGCCAATCGTCTTGATTATCCTTCGCCAGTGGATTTACGCTCGGTGTACCCTACCAGTTTGAAGTCCGGGCATTTGCCGGAATTTGAGTCGAAGGTGAGTTATCCCGCGCTCTCGTTTCTGAGCCTGGTACCGTTTGTCTGGCTAGGGATCTATAATGTGCTGCCGTTCTATCTACTCTGCTATATAGCGCTGGTGGCCCTTGGCTGGAAGATGGCACGCCGCGAGTTGCGCCCGTGGGTTATCTTATTCTCACTGGCAAACGTTGCAATGATTGGGTCGGTGGTCGGCGGTAATCTGGATGTGCTAGCGATCCTGTTCGTGGTGATATCCTGGCTGGGACGTGAACGGCGCTGGCTATCGGCTCTAACGCTGGGCCTGGCACTGGCGTGTAAACAACCAACATGGTTCTTCGTACCGTTCTACGCCATTATAATCTTCCGCACGTATGGCTGGAAAGAGACAGCTTGGCGTCTGGTCATTGCTGGTACATTGACCTTGGCCTTGAACCTGCCATTTATTCTGTGGAATGCCGGAGCATGGCTCGCAGGAGTAATGGCTCCGGTGAGCGATCCAATGTTTCCCATGGGCGTAGGCATTGTGGGGCTAGTTGGAGCGCCTTTCCTGCCCTCATACATGCCCAGCATGATCTACTCGATCCTGGAATATGGCATCTTCTACCCAGCCTGCATCGCTTGGTACTGGCGTATCTGCAAGGCACACCCAGAGGCGGCGATGCTGCTGGCAGTGCTGCCGCTCTTCTTTGCCTGGCGCAGCCTACCTTCGTACTTCGCGTGCGCGGCCTTCCCAATGTTTATTCTCATCGCTTCGCGTGGCAATATGAATAAGGGCAGCCAGCCGCATCGTACGCCAACGCTCGGTGAGCCGCCGGTAGAGATCCTGCCTGTGGAGCACAAAGTGGAAAATACGGCCTTGGTAGCCACTCTGGCGTGATTTGCCCCCACTCCGAAACCGAAAGTTTTTAAAGAGGCATGTGGATGATCCTCCCAGAAAACGTATACATACGTTTTCTGGGAGGATCATCCACATGCCTCTCTCATTCCCCGAATGCGGCTGCCTCTAAATAGATGTGGAACGGAGTTACATCCGCAAACCCTACCATTTATCCCAATGGAGCACTGTGTCCAGCGACTCGCGAGAAGCCGCCTTAAACTCGGTTCCCCGTGTATAGCCCAGAGGGATGAGCGCCGCTTGTGTCACTGTTTCATAGGGGATGCCAAGCACCTCTGCTGCTTCCCGCTCAAACATGAGATGGACAGTGGTTAAGGATGATCCCAGGCCACGCGCCCGCGCTGCCAACATAAAACTCCAGGTCGCGGGTATGATCGATCCCCAGAACCCAGCTTGACTAGCAAAAGATAAGCTTTCGGCGCGGCCTTGGATACAAGGCACAACCAACACAGGTACCTCATGCATATGCTCAGCAAGATATATCGCGGATTGGAGTACTTTGGCGAGTGCGGCCATTCTCTCAGATGTCATTTCAGAACCGGGTGCACCCTGTGTGCTGGACATCCTTGCCTCAAGATAGAGCGCCCATCCTTTCCGGTAGACATCTGCCAGGGCTTTACGCTGTTGCGGGTCAGTCACGACGACAAACTGCCAACCCTGGCTATTGCCGCCTGTAGGAGCCTGTAAGGCCAGTTCCAGGCACTCCCGTATCACTTCTGGTTCCACTGGTCGAGAGAAATCCAAGCGTTTGCGCACGGCTCTGGTTGTGGCAAGCATCTCGTCTGGCGAAAGATTGAGTAATGTCATGGTTTGTTTTCTCCTTCGGGTTGAATAGTGGAATCTGCTTTACATTCTTCATTTTTCGCTAGATTATATCTTATCCGTCAATCATTCGCCAGAATATATGTAGCGAGCGCGTATTTCTCATACTACTCCGCTCATGGCTACCTCCGTCAGCGTTGCTCATCACGACCATTTACGTCCTGCTTCAAGCCATCGGCGGGTATGATCCCGCCTGGTTGCGGCGTGAATTGCGTTGGCATCGGCATGATCCCACCCGGTTGCGGCGTGAATTGCGTTGGCATGGACATGCTGGCGGGCATAATCCCACCCGGTTGCGGTGTAGGCATATTTGGCGTGCCAGGAAATGCTGATGTGGGCCAGGATTGTCCAACGGAAGATGTTTGGGCAGAGGCAGCCGTTTCCCAGCGTTTGCTTAACCACGGTATGCCGAATGAAATAAGCAACAAGAGGAAGCCAGCACCAGCGATGCCCGCACCAGCCAGCCAGTGGTTCTGGAAAGCGCCCGTAGGATTCGCCTGATAGTCAGCCGTTGCGAATGTTGTTCCATTCAAAGAAAACTGCTTGACCGTATAGCCTGTGTCGTCACTAGCAAAAGAACCCAAAAATTGTTCTGTCATCTGTTGGGTATTCGTGCTGTCGTAGACCAGAGAGTTAAAATTCAAACTAAAGCTGTTTTGAAACATGCTGGCATCAACTGGTGGACTAAAATCAGCGTCGTGGATAATGTAGACAGCAGCTAAGTTATCGACTGTTTCGATATACACATTCCCGTCATCTGGTGTATTGACATGAGCTGTTAGCGCAACATCAGATCCCTGAAAAAGTGATTGGTACGCGACAACATTGGAAGTCAACCCAAAAATCAGCCCTCCGATGCACAGTAATACGCCAAGCGCAGTACGTCCAGCATGATTTGCTAACAGGTAGATGAAAAAATGTATGAGCAACCGGCGTAGAAAAATGAGCCCCAGGATAGCCAGGATGACAACAATGGCCACGATAGCTCCCTGTGTAGATGTGTCTGGCATACTACCCTCCATAGGCATTAAGTTAAGAGGGAGTGACAAGCAAAGCTCTTTCTGGCATCATGAAGAAAAGATTCAAGTGATCAAGCATGATTGCAAGAAGGAGCTGTTCAAAATGAGTGTAACACAGGTGATGGA
>JBDTBU010000284.1:0-4370 GCA_039923935.1 Ktedonobacteraceae bacterium
GCGTCAGGTCCAGATCCAGGATTGACTTAGCTCCGGCGCAAACCACCAGCACAGGTGTGCGGCTCAACTCGATGAGATCGGCGGAGATATCCATACTGTTCTCCGCACCACGATGCACGCCGCCAATACCGCCCGTCGCGAAAAAGCGAATCCCAGCTAGGCTAGCGCACAGCATTGTTCCAGCTACCGTTGTCGCGCCCAACCGACCCGTCGCCAGAGCCACAGCCAGATCGCGCCGGCTGACCTTCAACACGTTTTTCGCAGTAGCCAGTTGCTCGATCTCAGTTGTGGAAAGGCCCACGACAATCTTGCCATTGCGGATACCGATGGTCGCGGGCACAGCACCCTCAGCGCGAATGGCGGCCTCCATGTCCCGCGCAATCTCCAAATTAGCCGGATAGGGCAAACCATGTGCGATGACCGTCGATTCGAGCGCAACCACGGGGCGCTGTGCCTGCAACGCGGCGCGAACTTCTGCGGAGATGGTGAGATAGGTTGTGAGATGTTGCATGAGACCTCGGTATACTAATTTTCGTCAAACGTGTTTGCGCTTTCGGCAGCGATACGTAAGGCCAGAAATGCTTCTTTCAAAGGTTGACGTACAAATAATTGACCCACAACACTTCTTGGCGTGGTTTTTTGATCGAATGGCAGTTTTTGATAGGAGCCTCGATATAGCGCCAATCTTTGTAGAGCTTATCCATCAATGTGCCATGATAACCAGATACAGCTACTTTCCCGCGCACATGAAGCAAAACTTCGGCAAGTTTGCAGTGTTCAGCATCCACCATTTCGTAGGCATACGCTTTGTTATCGCCACGCGAATCGTGAGGGTAGGGTGGATCACAATAGAAAAGCGTCTGTTCGCTATCGTAACGCTTAATTACGTCTATAGCAGAGGCGTTTTCTATTTGGACGCGCAATAATCTTTGCACAATTTCAGATAGACCTTCCACACTGCCTAACCATCTGGAAACAGCCCCAGCCATACCTGCGCGGCTAGTTAGCAGACAGTGTGCCCACCTGCCTGCGCTCGCTCGCTGAGCCAGACCAGTTCTCACCTGACGGGCCAGTACAAAGAAGCGTCTCGCTCGTTCCAACTCCGAAATATCCTGCTCTGGTCGAGAGAAAGCCAGTTCAAATTCAGCACGCGAAAAAGGCGTCAAACCAATCGCCTCAATCAGTGCTTCTTTTTGATCCCGCAGCACGCGAAAAAAATTCACAACTTCCCCATCAATATCATTATACGTTTCGACGGGTGAAGGCTCTCGGTTCAACAGAACTGCTCCTGATCCGGCAAAAGGTTCGCAATAATGCAGAGCCTTTGGTAAAAGAGGCAAGAGCCAGTTCAGGTGGCTGAATTTTCCTCCATACCAACCAAAAGCAATAACTTTTCCTTCACTAACTATTTCATCTACATTATTCATAGCACCATTCCCCTAATCTCTTTCTGACCAAATAGATTCCATTGTAGTGGAGAAAGTATAGCATACATGAGCAGAGCCAGGAAACTCAGGAGAGATCAACGAAAATCATCTAAAATCAATCACCCAGCACGGCACGTATGATACACTGCATAAAAGACCGGCTTAACCAAACATACACTCTAGAGGAGAAGAACTCACTATGAACACCGCCCAGGTTCTCGTCGAGATGCTTAAAGAGTATCAGGTCAAGCATATTTTTGGCGTGCCAGGTGATACCACGATGCCGCTGTACGACGCACTCTACATGGCGCGTGGTGAGATCGAGCATATTATGGCACGCGATGAACGTTCGGCGGCTTTTATGGCCGATGCTTATGCACGTCTGACACATAAGCCGGGCATCACTGAAGCGCCCAGCGGAGGCGGCGCGACCTATGTGATCCCAGGTGTGGCCGAGGCGCATGGCTCGTCGGTGCCACTGATCGTCTTTACCTCCGATGTAGCAGTCACGGACGAGGGCAAGGGCACGCTCACAGCCATCGATCAGCAACGTCTCCTGGCAGCGACCACCAAGTGGAGTATGGTCGTCAAACGGCCCTCGATGCTGCCTGACGCCATCAGAAAAGCCTTTCGCGTGGCAACCAGTGGACGCGGCGGTGCAGCACATATTATTCTGCCCGAAGATGTACTGGAAGAGGCGTGTCCCACACCGGCCATCTACGCTGAAGCCGCTTGCCGGAACTATCCATCGTATCGCATGCAAGTGCCACTGGTCGATCTAGCAGCTATCGTAGACGCGCTGCTGGTGGCACGCAGGCCCATGATCGTGGCTGGCGGTGGTGTAGTACTCTCAGGTGCGTGGAACGAGGTCACGCGGCTGGCGGAGACGCTGCACATTCCCGTTGCCACGACGATCAATGGCAAAGGCAGCATCAACGAGATGCACGCGTGGAGCGTGGGCGTGATTGGCGGCAATGGCGGGCGCCCCTATGCCAATCAACTGTTGGCTGAGGCGGATTGTATCCTCTACCTGGGCAGCAAGGTCAACTCACTTGTCACGCTCAAAAACACCGTGCCAGATCCACAGAAAAGCGTCACCACGCTGCAAATCGACGCCGATCCCACTGAACTGGGCAACAACTTGCCGATGGCTGTTGCAGCCTGTGGTGACATCAAAGAATCGCTCGCAGTCCTGCTGAAGCTGATTGCCGAACGCGTCAACATCGCTCCAAAGCGCCAATGGAGTGTGCAAACATTCGCGCAACCCGCCCAAGCCTTCTGGGCCGAAGTAGCGAAACAGGCGGCTTGTAGTGACGTACCCATCTCGCCGCAGCGCGTGATCGATGCGCTCTGGCAACACACGCCTGATGATGTGGTGATCGTGGCTGATCCCGGCACTATGACGCCCTTTACCGCAGCCCAGTTCCGCACACGGCGCGGTGGACGCTCTATCGTGATTCCGCGTGCGCATGGTGGACTGGGGTACGCGCTGCCCGCCACGGTTGGTGCAGCCTTCGCACGACCACACGAGCGCATTGTTGGCCTGGTGGGCGATGGCTCGTTCGGTATGTCGGGCACGGAGCTAGCCACGATTGCCAGTTTACACCTGCCCATCACGCTGATCCTCTTTAATAACGGCTCTTTTGGTTGGATCAAGATGTTGCAACGGCTCTACTACGGCCAACGCTACCTAGGCGTCGATTTTCCAAACAAACTGAACGCCGCAGCTATCGCTGAAGCCTTTGGTATACGTAGCGTGCGTATCACCCACCCGGACCAACTGGTTCCGGCCATAAAAGAGGCGTTAGCCAGCAATGAACCCGTCTTCATCGACGTACCGACCAAATCGGAATTGGACGAGGTGCCGCCAGTCTATGCCTGGCAGCAAGCTCTGGAACGCGAGAAATAGCGCGAGCTAGGCGGATTTTTGTTGGTCGGGATTACACTAAATGAGAAGAAGAAAAATATCATCTGGCTACGCAGCAATTCGCAGGAGAACTGAACCGTGAGATTGACAGGAAAAATACTGGCCGTCGGACTGGCCATTGGCGGCACACTCGGTGCTTTAACGCTGATTAATCGATTAACTGTATCACAAGCAGGAGAACTTAATACTGTTTTAGCGGGGGAAGAACGTCGTTATCCCTGGAAATACGGCGATATCTTCTACCAAGTCAAAGGTCCACACGAAGCGCAACCATTGGTGCTTATCCACAGCTTTGCGCCCGGCGCTTCTTCGTATGAATGGCGCAAAAATGTCGAGGCGCTCTCTGAGCAGTTTCGCGTCTATGTCTTCGATTTGCTGGGCGCGGGCCTCTCTGACCGCCCGGCCATCGATTATACCCCCGAAATCTATATCGACCTGATTGGGGATTTCCTGAAAGAAGTCGTTGGCAAGCCCGCACTTGTGGCAGTACACGGCTTGGCGAGCGCCTACGCGGTTGTCTGTGCGTATCGCCGTCCACAGTTGTTCGAGAAGCTGCTGCTGGTTTCACCGCCAGTCGCTGTGCTAACAGAAGTATTGCCAGATGTTCTGAACACAGCCATGAAAAGTGCACTAAAAACACCTGTTGTAGGCGAGTTTCTCTATAATGCTCTGACCTCACACAGCGCGATTCAGCGCTATTTTGATCGACGTGGCTATCACAACCCTGGCCTGATTACCGATCAGCTTGTAGAATATGTCTTTAGTAGTGCACATCAGGAGAACAGTCACTATCCAGCGGCCACGCTCTACAGCAAGGAATTGATTATCGATATTCATGAGCCATTGGCACGGCTACGCACTCCCGTGATCGCAGTCTGGGGACGCGAAGAGGCCCAGTCGCCGCAAGAGAGCTGTGAGAGCTACAAGCGCATCAACCCCAAAATCGAGACGCGTATCATTGATCGTAGCGGCCAGCAGTTGCAGGATGAGCAAGCGGCAAAATTCAATGCGCTCGT
>JBDTBU010000285.1:0-4779 GCA_039923935.1 Ktedonobacteraceae bacterium
TGTCAGCCGGAGAGCATGAACTACGCGTCAACGACCTGCCGAAGTTTTTGCGCGAATCGCTGCGAGCATCCGGCCAGGGACCACAGGGCACGCGCATCCTCAACGTTGATCTCACAACGACCTTCCATAGTCGCCCACCGGAAAGCGAGATCCAGACCTTGCAGACTGCCTGCGACCTGCTCCAGCAACAGATCGATCTGCTTCGAGCACGTCAGGCTGCACTGAATGATCGCCGTCAGTGGTTGCGTGCGCTTGGCGAGCAATCGCACGATTTCGCGAAGGGTCTGGCACAGGGACAGATGAAGCCACAGGATTGTGCCGACTTCTTCAGCTTTGCTGCAACTCAAGCCCTACAAAATGCCGAAGCTGAGCAAGATTTAGAGGTGCAGTTACGGCAAAGGCAGGAGGAACTGGCCGCGAAACAGCGTGAACTGGCCCACAAACGGGGCTACGATTTGCCAGATCGCTCCGCCGCCGTCGTCAACGTCGATATGCTGGCAGAGGGTGATTTCAGTCTTGAACTGTCCTATCTGGTCACGCAAGCCTCGTGGCATCCTCAGTACGATGTACGTGTAACTGTGGGCGAAAATGGCAACCAGGGCGAGGTTGAATTAACCTATGTTGGCCTAGTTCAGCAGTCAACCGGCGAAAGCTGGGAACAGGTGAGCCTGGCACTGTCTACGGCACGTCCCAGCCTAGCTGCTGTACTGCCTGAACTAGCACCACACTATTTGGATGTCTACACACCGCCGCCACCGCGCCAAGTCTTAGCTGCTCCGATGATGGCCTCTGCTGCTCCCAGAGCCATGATGAAACGCCAGTCAACAGGCGGTATGTCCGCTGATATGGCGAAGGATACCATGACCTATTCCAGCGTCGATGAACTGCCCTGGGGAGCACAAGCTGAAGTAGCGACTGCAACTGTCGAACAAACGGGTACAGCCTATGTTTTTCGCATTGCACGTTCGGTTGATATTCCCTCGGACAACTCGCCACACAAAACGACGATTGCGCTCGATAATCTACCCTGCACATTCGATTATGTCAGTGCACCTGTTATCGAGCCAAACGTCCACTTACGCGCTAAGATCACCAACACCACCGAGCGTGTGCTCTTGCCTGGCGAAAGCAGCATTTTTCTGAGCGGCGAATATGTGGGCACGACGAAGGTCAAGCTAACCGCGCCCAACGAGCAATTCAAGATTTTCCTGGGCATCGACGATAACATTAAGGTCAAACGCGAGCAACTTGAGCGGAGCGTGGAGAAGGGCGCATTGCTGCAAAGCGACCTGCGGCGCACCACTTATACCTATCGCATCACCATCCATAACTACGCCGCCTTTGTCCGCAACATCATCTTGCGTGACCAATTGCCGCTTTCCCAGCACGAGCGCATCAAAGTGAAGACGCAGAACATCCAGCCGCCGCCAACCGAGCGCACCAAACTGGAATTGCTCACCTGGCGTTTCCCCTTGGCCGCTGCTGCTGAATACAAGCTTGAGTATCGTTTTACTGTCGAGCATCCACAGGATATGCAGGTCAGGGGGATGCTGTAGAGTTAACCTTCCTCATTCTTGGCTGGTGAGATCGCGCTCGCCTTCGGCTCTTTCTCACGCGGGACGCCTACGCCGTTTTGGCTCGCGTCCCGCGTGTGATGCTTTTCATCGCGTCGGCGTTTGATCTCCAATAAACGCCTGTACACCTGATACACGAGTGGCTGGTAGATCAGGTCGTGCGTCTCTAGTGCGCGAATGGCGTAACCGCCGAAGCCGCGTTTAAAGAGATACACTCCCCAAAGTTCCTGGCCTTCCTCCAAAATATCGGGAATGCCTCGGAAATTATAATACCAGCAGCCGTGGGATTTGGCCCACTGCATACCATGCCATTGCAAAAGATGATTGGGCATCAGGTTGCGCTGTTCATTAGAGGATGCGCCATACATGTACCAACTCCAATGACCATAGCACAGGACAATAATCGCTGAGATAGCTACTCCCTCATATTCGGCTATAAACAGGACACAACGGTCATCTTGTCCATAGAGGCGCATAATCTCTTCGTAGAAGGCTTTGTTGTGGATAAAAAAGGCGTCGCGCTCGCTGGTAGTCTCGTAGATTTTATAAAATGTGTCCAGATCGGCCTGACCCTCGCCACGTCGCACAGTCACGCCCTTGCGTCCGGCTAGGCGAATATTGTAGCGCCACTTCTCCTTCATCGCGGCCAGAATTTCCTTCTCCTCTGGCTGGAGATCGAGCACCCACTCACTGCGCGGGGAAACCATGTGGGGCGTGGCGTGAAAACCCTGCATCTGCAATGCTTCCAGCCAATTCTCGCTCTCGTCGGTTGCGCTCGGCTCGACTTTGAGCATAAAGGCTCCCTGTTTGCGTGCCTCCGCTTTGAGAAAATTGAGCAGGACCGTCAGCGCCGGTGAGAGCGGATCGTCGATCACGGGACCGCGTGGGGCGTAGAAATAGGCACGACGAATAAGTGGTGCACGCACAATCAGCACAAGCATGGCTGCGCACAACTTGCCAGCGTCGTCGAGTACGCCCACACGCATGGGTTGTGCACCCAGGTGCGGGCCAAGCTCGCCCCATTCGTACGATTGAGTAATCGTGCACCCCTTCGCAGTCGAGACAAAATCATTCCATTGCTGGCGATCCGTAATGATACGCGCCTCCATAGCCGTTCCTCTCAATTCTCTGTCTGCTCGGCCTGTGGGGTCGCAGCCTTGCCACGCGCCGCACGTTCCAATTCAACTTTTCTGCGGGCCTCTTGCCGTCTGTTGCGGCGTATCTCCACGGATTTGCGCCAGGCGCTATAGACCATCGGGCGATAAATATAATCCTGGCTAGGCATATTCAAGCGTGAGAAGCCGCCGTAGCCCTTTTTGTACTCGTAGACGCCCCACATCTCCTCGCCCGGCTCTAACGTCTCTGGGATGGTGCGAAAATCGAAATAGCTGCATCCCTTCGCCTGCGCCCACTGGAAGCAGCGGTACTGCAAGAGATAGGCAGCTTTGAGGTTGCGTTTGTTGTTCGAGGTGGCCCCAAACATATCCCAGCACCAATTGCCAAAGCGGATCAATACTTTAGCCGCAATCGCCTCACCTTCGTGTTCCGCAAGATAGAGCACTGCATCACCCTGGTCGGCGAATTGACGCATAATCTCCTGATGGTAGTCCTTGCCGTGGATAAAAAAGGCGTCGCGTTCGCTGGTCAGTTTGAGCAGATCATAGTACGTATCGAAGTCCGCTTCGCTGGTGGCCTCACGGATCAGCACGCCCTTACGCTCGGCGCTGCGCACGTTTTGTCGCCAGTTCATCTTAAACTTCGCCAGCAACTCTTCTGCGCTGGGACGAATATCCAGCACCCAACTGCGGCGTCCATGTATGGCATAGGGATTGTTCTGAAAGCCCAAGCTGCGATAAGCTGCAAGCCACTTTTCCAGCGCGGGATCGTCGTCGGCGATATTCGGCTCCAGGCGCAGGGCTACCGCATGGGTCTTTTTTGCCAACATCTTGCGTGCATATTCGAGCAGAGCCGCCAGAGCGGGCGAATCGGGACTTTCGACGGTGGGGCCGCGTGAGCTATATAGCCAGTTTAAGGGCACACGGCGTCCAGCCACCGGCGCGAGCGTCAGCAACATCGAGCCGACCAGACGCCCATCCTCGAAGGCACCGAGGCGGTACATCTGCACGCCCAGATACTGATTCAGTTCGCCCCACTCATAGGATTGCAGCAGGTGGCCGCGTGGCTGGCTGAGTAGAAAGCTGTTCCATTGTTCTTTATCGGTTATCTGTTGGATGGTAATACCCATTAAAGCTTCAAATTCTCCACATATTCAGCACGTAGGATGCTATAGACGCGCACATCGTGGTACTTGCCAAAGCGAAAAATAACTTGGCGCAGCGAGCCTTCATAGTGCATGCCAGCCTTCTCGTCAGCCCGTTGCCCGCCAATATTATCCTCCATGTCCTGCGTCTGGATACGGTTGAGGTTCAGTTCCATAAAGCCATACTGGAACATCAGTTTGGTGCATTCAGTGCCGTAGCCCTTGCCCCAAAAGCGGCGATCCACAATGTTATAAAACTCGGCGGACTGATTTAGGGTATTAATATCTTTCAGCCCGACCAGTCCAATCAACTGATTATCGCTTTTGAGCGCAACGCCAAAGATAATGTGTTTCCCATCTTTATAAAGCTGCTCCAGGCGCTCTTTCCCGCGTGTATCGCTGGTGGGATAGATCGAAAAATAGCTCCGGGTCTCGGTATCGTTCATCCAGGTCGAATAGAGGTGATTATCTTGTGCTGGTTCCAGTGGACGCAGATAAATACGTTCGCCCACGAGAAACGGATTTTGCAAACTCGACGTGTCTTCGGACGCTCTCTGCGTGCTTGCCGCCTGACTGTATGCTACCTGCACGCGTGCAGTCTCTACGTGTTCCATGAAAAATACTCCCTGCTAAACAACAGTCATCTACATTCTGAGGCCAGTATAACATACACTGTTTGACGGAGGCAAACCGCTTTGTGGGCAAGTGGGCAAGGGTGCCCGTTAGTATTTTGCACAGCGAAAAGAGCCTGCCTGTGTGTCGTGTCCCCCCTTGGGTGTAGCGCTGCCCCTCGCGTCCGGTGCTCTCGCGTCCTCGCTCCATGCTGATGGGATGCGTTGGTGCAGTAGCTCGGTATCCAATAGTTTGAAAGTAGCGCAAAGTGAAGGTTTGTGATGTAATATAGAAAATGACTTTAAAGACGGATCAAGCAGAGCAGTTTTGCAT
>JBDTBU010000286.1:0-9955 GCA_039923935.1 Ktedonobacteraceae bacterium
GTGGCATACCCGCTGATATCAGTATTTCATCCATTGGTGCCCCTGCAGAGCGAGCGCTGAAAATGTGGGCGAGAGCATGTCCAAAGTCCGCAGGCATGAGAAGAATGACTGTGACAAATCCAATGAGTACACCTTGCCAGAATCCACGTTCTGGATGCCAATAGAACCCCAACCAAGTAACGCCTGCCCAAAGAGCGATGATGGGGACCAAGACCGTTAGCTTTATCTTGACTGGAGTGCCGAAAATGCTCAGTGAGACCATGGTAGTTCCTTTTCTTCCGAAAATGAGGCAGGTAACAGCCTGCTGTCCTGTGTATCTGCTACCAGTGTAGCAGATGCTGTGTCCCGTTGTCATGAGGCATGGTCCCGGTTTTGTCCCGATGCTTGTCCCGATTGGGCCAAGTATGCTCCCTCGTCCGTCCAAAATCATATTTTATCACCATTCTCCTGGTGGGACCACAGGAGAATGGTGTGATTTTCAACAGAATAAAGTTTGGATTGACAGCTTAGGAGTGCAAGAAGACTTGCATTCTGGCCTGGATCTCATGATTATGTATGCTAAACCACATCAGATGACTCTCAGCCTCAGAAATGAAGAGTTGAGCCTGAGGAATATGCTTCTCTACATAGACAGCATGTGATGAATCGACCAGACCATCGTATTTGCTGGTAATGACTAAGACAGGAGCTCTCACCCGGCCCAGATCTCCACAACGATGATGGATGTCATGGAGAAATCCTGATCCCGAACGTGAAGCTTGCAAAAAGGCAAGGGCTGCTTGCTGCTGATCAGGACTCATCGCAGAGAGCACCTGATCGATTGGCAGACAGGTGAGACCCCACATCAGACTTTTGAGCGCAGCCTGAGGTGCAACGCGTCCAAACCTTCGGAAAGCGGCCCAGACCATTCCTTCCAGCACGGGATTGAAGAACAGATAGGTCAGGAAACGTATCATTCCACTGGCATATCTGCCATCTGTTGCGGCGTTCTGCAAAATCACCTTGCTGACTCGTTCGGGATGGCGGCCAGCCAGTTGCAAGGCGGTTGGTCCACCTGCTGAGATCCCTACCACGATCACCTGATCCAGTTGGAGGAGATCAAGCAAACTCATCAGGGCGTCAGCAAATGCTTCGGCACGCTTTCCTGTAGATGAAGGGGTCCTGCTGTAACCGGGTCTTGACGGGATGATCAATTGATAACCCTGTGCCAGAAAGAAAGCCTCATGCCCCAAGGGTGAATGGCAGTTGGTGTGTCCACCGTTCAACACCAGCACTGCAGGACCCTGCCCAACGCTTCGATACTCAATCAGTCCCAGTTCCGTTCGTACAAGATGACTCACTTGTTCCGCTTTTTTCCTTCCTATTGCCCAGACACCTTGATGCCGATAGGTCTGGATCATCCAGAAAGCAAAACCCAGTTCAATGAACCCGACTCCCCCTCGAAACAGGCTATACCAGACCGGATAGGGATTGGGGAAAACATCAAGGAGCTGCAACCCTTCAACTGGGATCTGAACGACTGAGCCAGTAAAGGCAATGAGAATCCCCCAGAAGAGCCAGCGCCAATGGTGGAGCACCCCATACATCAGCATGCCGAGAAAGGCGATCAAGGCACCCAAAAACAGAAGCACAGGCCAGGGGTAACGCGAGGCCGGCACCCACCCGGGCCAGAGGGTCGTGGTATAGATCGATGGCTCGATGGCAAAAATGATCAACAAACTCACCAGGAGCAGGCCCACAAACAGGATGAGTGCCTTTCCCAGCAGATCTCCTCTCGCATGATGTGTGATAGTCATAGCTTCTTTCCTCGTCCTCAAAACAGTGCTCTCGCAAAAGAGGGCTGATGGCCACTTCGGGGGATTACTGCTCGCTTGCTTGAAATATTGAGCGGGATGTCTCTCCTGACAATGTGCTCTTTGTGCGGAGCAAGCAATAATCCCCAAGTCTGTTACTGGTGGCGAAGTCGATTTTCACGCTCGGCACCTAACGATGACCCGCCCAAAGTGAGCGTCGTTTTTGACTTCACCACCAGTAACAAGTCTGGGCATCGGCCATTAATCATGTCAAAGCACATCGTGCGCAGGCTTTTCGCGGAATCCCTCCACGCGGGTTCTCTCCCCGACACTTTTAACATGCAAGAAAAAGAGTAAAAAGAGATAAGACAGGTAAAAATGGCAGAGAAAGAAGGACTTTTGAAGGCAAGGAGAGGCTGAAGAAGGGGAAGATCGTCCCAGTAAGCAGAAGAAAAACAGGCTGAGGAGGACGATCTCGATAAGTAACGTCGTATGCGAAGCCTGGCAAAAGCAAGTGCAGGCATTTTGTACCAGTTTACACGGCCATCAAAGCAAAACACTGGCCTGGTTTGTCCTGGGAGCGATCCGGGCCAAAAGCATGGTGCATCCACAGATCGCCGAGGCGCTGTTGGCGGAAAGCGAGGCGAAAGCGAGCAGTATTGAGCGGCGATGAGAGCGTTTTTTGAGCAATCCGAGAATTGACGTGGAGCAAACGTGGGAGGAATTGCTTACCCAAGTGATGCCGTTTTTTCGGAAAGAGCCGCTGCGGATCATCAGTGATGTCACACCGTATGAAGAACATGCGCAAATCATCTCTGTGGGTCTGTTACAGCATTCACGGGTTTTACCTCTGGAATGGAAAGTGATACCAGGACAGCAAAAATGGGATCGAGGGTTCTGGGAGTGCATTGACGAACTCTTCAAGTGTTTAGCTCCGCATATTGGGAGGGCACATTGCACGATGATCGGCGATAGCGCATTTGGATGCTTTCCGATGGTGCAGTTGTGTCAGCAGTATCACTGGCAGTATCTCTTTCGGATTGCAGGACACCATACCTGCCAACGTCGGTCTTCTCAAGGGGAGTTTGGAGCAAGCAGAGCCGTCTCTATGCTGGTGCGTGAGCCAGGGAAGCGTTTTCATGGCTCTGTTCGTCTGTGGCAAGATGCGTCCATTGAAACAGAGTGAAGCATCTTTTGGGATTCCACGGAGGAAGAGGCACTGATCGTGATTTCTGACAGACGCGCAGGCAGAGGGCGCATTGCCGAGTATCGGCTACGCTTCCGGGTGGAAGCAACCTTTCAAGATAGGAAGAGCCGAGGATGGGATCTGGAAGCCAGCCACGTTCATGCGTTAGATCGTGTAGATCGTCTGCTGCTCGTGCTCTTCCTGCTCTTGTGGTGGCTGGCGCATCTTGCCGCAGCGTGCATTCATCACGGAAAACGAGATCGGTATGATCGGGCAGATCGTCGCGACAAAGGCATCTTTCGCATCGGGAGACTCTCTCTCTTTGCTATTGAACGCAGAAATGCTCGCGGGGGAAATATTCAGCAATGCTTACTCTTTCGCAAAAATACGCATGGTTGGCATTTTTCCTTTCGATTTTGATGTACTCTTTATATGCCTATTTTCTTGTAAAAGCATTTCATGGTGTGTCTAAAAAAGTGTCGGGGAGAGAAGGTCGCTCCTTGGGTGGTGTCGTTCACCTGATACCGATAATGCAACCGGAGCGTTGCTCCTGCTGGGCAGCGCAGGGTTCCGTCGTCTTGCAGGGGAAAGCTTCTGTTGGGGAACTTCCCTCGGGGGCCGCCCCTCGCGATTTGCCACGGGCCATACACTGGGTACGTGGTTTCATTTGCCTGCAGGCGTACAAGCAGCCCTCTCGGCAGGGTCCACTCCATCTGGCGCATCGGCTTCTCTTGCATCTGATGGCCAAGCGTTAAACGGAGGTTCCACGCCCATTGGCTCACAACCTGCCACAGTTCTTGTCCACACTCGGTGTAGGAGTACCAGCGGTCGGGGTCTTGCTCTTTGTCTTCGTCTGCCAGCACCCCCTCAAATGCTCCTCGCCCGTAATACAGATCCACGATATCTTTGAGGAAGAACGCATGCCATTCCACGTTGGTGAGGAAGAGTTCATACACCCACTCACCGACGCGCTTGCCTACCTTCACCTGTCGGTCTGGCGAAGGGGCAAGGTGCCGAGCGACAACGACCCGTACGACTGGCAATCCCATCCCAAGTGACAGCCATCCGCCATCAAACAGTTCAACGATCTCGCCCGTGTTCATGCGGGTCATCCTCTCTCTGGGAGGCAAGGCCAACACCGCCTGGATCTGGGGATGCGTGAGGAGATGATACCCTTTCCCACGGGTCACGAAAAACACCCCTGCTCCAATGATTTGAGCGATCACCGCTGCGTCGCCATACAGTCCGTCGAGACGGACCAGAGCCATCTCCGACGAGAAAGCGAAGTGCTTCAAGGAGGTCGTAATGGCTTGCAGAGCCAGGGTGAGTTCCCCCCGATAGTCGCCATTGCCTTTGCTTGAATACGTGCCCACCCATTGGCGCGTGTGCATTTGAAGCACGGTCGTCCGTGTCCTTATGACTTCCCTCCGCTTACGTCCCCGATAGCCAGGGGCGCAGACAGCATCCAGTCGGCGTTTGGCTGGTGGCAACGCATCTCCAATGGGCAGTGATCGTTGTCTGGCCGCCTGGCGTGTCCCATCAATGTCAAAGACGATGGAGCGACGTTTCTCTCGGTCGAAGACTCCACCGATGGTCTCCTGGGTCTATCCTGCAAAAGCATGCTGCTGGAAAAGCGTGCGGAATGCCTCCAGGCACTCGCGATCCACAGCCGCGAGGAAACGGCTCAGCGTGGAGCGGTCGGGAAGATCGGCGCGCCCAAACAAGGCCATAAAGGCCGCCTTAAAAGGCGCGAGACGTGCATAGAAGTCAGCGAGTGTGCGCTCTCCACTGAGCGCATAGCCAATGAGCACCACGAGAAAATCAATAGGTTCATAGTGGCCAAAGCGTCCACGAACCAGGTGGATCTGCTGACCAAAGGCTTCCAGTAGTCCTTTCTCGGTCAAGTGGCGAACCACGATGACCACTTCGGCAAACCATGCTGGTACGGAAGCGCGCTCTTCAACCGTGGTGTGAATCTCAACACAGGGATTGGGTATCATCGATGCAAGACCTCCTTGTTTCTGCTCATGTCTTACTAACTCTGACCGAACACGGTCATTACTCATGTAAACACTTTTGGGCTTCAAGCCCATTCATTTATCAAGGGGTTGCTCGCCTGAATTATCCGTGTGTACGTTTTATGGTACGGGAGATCTTTGGAGAACGATGAGGCATGCCGTAGGAAGCAAGCCAATTGGGGGAGGCAATTTGGAAGTTGAGGAGCGCATGCACCTAATAGATTATTCTGTGCTTTAAGAGTATGAATTTTGTGTACATATAATTCATACATATCATGCAGAGTGACAACTCGTTGCGCATTCCATGGGACAATGAGCAGCAAAGATGTCAAGTAATGTGCTATGAGATATCGTTACCAATGTAACCCACAGAACGAGACCCACGATCACCACCAAGGCGACTGCGGGCCTCTGCTTTTTTCCAGCCAGGCACAGATGAATCATTCGTCTGACGCTACCAGCTTCAGTTCTCTGGGGGATAATGCCCTGGTGCCCAGGACGATTTCAGCGAAGCTTCACCCTGATAGTGAACAATCATGCTTGGATCTATTGACCACTCACCTACGGCGTTCTCTCATGCCTTTCGCCCGCATTTCATCGGCATCGTTACATGCGTGAAAAGCAGGCGCACCTATGCCCAAGTGCATATCAAACCCGTCTTTATTGGTGAACGTCGCACCGCGATACGCACAGTGTTGCATGGTTCTCTCCTCCTGGCTACTTCTGTTTCTCAACAAGCGATGCAAGAATGTTTCTCATCTCAACGGTATTGGCGTTAATATCAGCAAGTGCACCATAGACGTGCTCGAAACGTTGATTCACACCCAGAGCAAACTCATGCTGCGTCGCGGCCTGCTGCTCAAATCGTTGATTGACCTGCTCAGCAAATTCCTGCTGTACTGCGTCCTGTTTCTCAAATCGTTGATTGACCTGCACAGCAAATTCCTGCTGTGTTGTGTCCTGACTGGCCAGGTGTTGATCAATTGCGGACAGGCGAATATCAGTTCGCGCATCAAGTTGATCAATAATCGCCGTAGTGCGCCGCAGCTCGCGCTCTAAATAGGCGACACGTTGTTCCAGTTGTTCAAAGGTTGCTGACATGCTTCTCTCCTTCTGCCGTTATTCGTACTGTGAATAATCGATATAGCCCATGTCAGCTTGACGCCTCGCTCCATCAATGAGCGCAGCGCAAAGACATCCAGAGACGTGATCTGGGCATTGCTCTTGAAGTGCAAACGCACCGCCTCAGAGGGCGACGGATCGGACACCCAGGAGTGGGAATCACCCGCTGGTGAGCTGAAGCCTTTTTCAATATCTGCTCCAGCAGGCGCAGACCAGGAGATATAGCGGTAGCCGAACCAGCCCCAACTATACGGCGCGTGCTGCTCGTGGGCCTGATAGCAGATGAGGCATACACGCCCAAATTCCAGATCATCGTTGTCAGTCCCGGCCAGTTCCCGCAGCCGCAGATTATACAGGCACTTGTCACACCCCGCCTTTTTGCACAGCACACACAACTCGTTGGTTTCCTTGCCGCAGGCCACACACCCTTTATAATGGCTTTCGATGTAGCATGCGTGATAGTCATGTTGGTCATCAGTTGCTTCATCGCGCAGATCGCTATAGTCGTAAACCAGGGAGCCAGTTTTTTCGATCATGCGTGTACCTCTTCCTTTTGTGGCTCATCTGCGGCAAACAGATCTCGGACCTGGACGCCCAGAGCTTTCGCAATACGTTCCATCGACATCAGATGAACGCTTTCCGTGTTATTGTCCCAATAGCGGTAGAGCATCGGGAGGGTAACGCCTGAAACCCGCTGCAACTGGGAGCGGTTCAAGCCTTGTTTCTCTGCAATATCCTTGATGAGTAACTTCACCATTCAGCTCTCCTTTCCTGTTTTGTTGTCCCCCTTTAAAATAACATATTTCGGTGTTAACGTCAAGATGCTACGTTTTAGTGTTGATTATATGGTGAAACTATGGCATACTCTTTTGTAGTGGATGTTATGGGGTATTGTCGCGTAGGACTCTGTGTTCGCGCAGAGAACCGAGCGCTCTGTCTGAATTGCCCGTACCAGGTTCCTCATTACCGCAATCTGTCCAGAGCCAAAACATGGCGCAAACTCTATCTGGCGACCATTCATATTCGGGTGTGAACTGTCTTTCGAGCACCCAAATATGAATGGTCGCCAGATAGAACCTCTAGAGGTCCGCTGGAAAGCTCTGCCAGCACACCCTTGATGTGAGGTGCTGGCAGGCTCGCCGCAAAATCTGACCTATACCAATATCGTGTGGACGACCAAGCGAAGGGTGGTTTGATGTTGGGTGGGAATCCACTGCCCAGCACAGGTAATCAAGTTGAGAAAGGTGCCCCCACTGTTCCCAAATATGGTTTGTAAGGGGGCATCAGTAGGCGTATAGTACTGCATATTCACAACGCGGAAATGCAGTACCTTTCCTCCTGAATTGACGACCATGATATCGTCTCCGATGTGGAGGTTTCGCAGGTTCCAGAAGACTGCGGGAGACCCTCCTGGACGATCAAGATGTCCATCAATGACAGCACTTCCCCGTTCTCCCGGATAGGGGCCATACTGGTACCAACCCGCTGTATCCCACGGCTCTAGAGTGGGTACGGCCATATTGCCATCTGATAACCTTCTCACTGGCTCAATAGGGGCATTCACCCCGATAGAGGGAATGATGAGGCGCCCACCTGGTACCCCGATAGAGGGAATGATGAGGCGCCCACTTGGTTGATGGGTGATTTGACTGGCAACTGAGCCCCTTGTTCCTGTTGGAAAGAACCGGCCCTCTATTGGGATGAAGAGGAGCGCAGAGACAGAAAGGACCGCAAAGATATACCAGTAGCGTCGCCATATTTGCATGATCTTACTCCTGTGTTATGGATGGTATGAGGGAGAGGCTGCCTTTGAGGCGACATCATTAATGACTTCACACTGTTGGGGAGTCCAAGCTGGCGAATCTCTGAGCTTGAGACAGGCTCTTTTCCGCTCGATGGTTGCCAGTTTGAACTCCCCAAATACGCCGGGATTAGATGAGAAGGTCTCTGAGGGAGAGGCTGCCTTTAGTCCGACATCGTCCAATCCACAGGGTCACTTCCTGTCGGTGGCAGGCCGGGAAACGTTGGCATCTTTGGTGAAGTGCCAGGTCTACCAGGTCCACCTCCCGTCGGTGGCAGGCCGGGAAACGTTGGGCCGCCAGTGCCATGACCACCATGACCACCATGACCACCATGACCACCATGACCACCATGACCACCACCATGACCACCATGACCACCATGACCACCGCCAGTGCCACCACCACCGCCGCCAGTGCCACCACCACCGCCGCCAGTGCCACCACCACCACCGCCAGTGCCACCACCACCACCACCAGTGCCACCACCACCGCCGCCAGTGCCACCACCACCACCGCCAGTGCCACCACCACCGCCGCCAGTGCCACTTGTGCATCGAGGTTTGGTAATTACGTTGGAGTCTAATGTCACCGCGCCATTGCGGGCATAGAGGCCACCTTGATTTGTGGCACCTGTAGTGAAGGTAATGGAGGTAAGTGCCAGGATGTTTCCTATAAACGTCGAGTTCGTTCCCACCGTCGCAGAACTGCCAATCTTCCAGAAGATATTGCACGCGTTGGCACCATTGATCAGCCGCACACTGGAAGCGCTCGCTGTGGTGAGGGTACTCCCTATCTTGAAAAGAAAGACACTAGCGGGGTCCCCTTGGCCGTCGAGGGTAAGTGCTCCGGTCAAGCTAGCCCCAGAGGTGAAACAGTACACCCCTGACGGGAGGGTTAGGCCAACGAGATCCGTGCTCGGATTACTACTACAAGGTCGCCCAGCAATATCATTATACGCGGTTGTCACATCGCTCTGCGCTTGCAAGGCAACCGCGTCGGCAGCGTGTGTCGCCCCGTTCACCAGTCCAGGCGGAAAACCCGTTATCGCCGTTCCTGGACTCACTCCAAGATCACCAGTCATTGTGGTCGGACCAGTATTGGTGACCGCCGAGCCACCAAGCACGGCGAAACTTTCAGCCGTTCCAAGAGAAGGTCGAGACGTAGCAGCCAGGGTCTGATGGGCAGGCATCAAGAGAATAAGAGCTGCCGAGAGGAGTACCAGCACGATACCGGTACCTGTTAGAGCGAGACTCCTTTTTGGCCTGGAAAATGTTGACCTGGAAAATCGTTCCATGATATTTTGCGGCGCGGGTACTCCTCGACTTCAGCCAGGAGAGGAAGCGCGCCCTCGCTTTCTATATTTTCACTATTGTTTGTTGGAAAAACAAGGCATAGACAGAACAGTACGGATACAAAAGCATCCTCCCTCAGAGCAGGCCCAAGCTCTGACTGGCCTAAAATGCGCGAAGCTGTTATGAAGTGCAACGTGACCAGTCAGATTGAAATTTTCCCGCTTCTGCCTTGGTTATTGCTTCTTTTGGCTGTTCTGCTTGATCAACTTTGTGTTTAAGATATCTCTTCCTCAAACCTGGGCCCCTTTTTGCCAGAAGAACAGATGATGCCTCTGACAAAAAGGAGCAGTTGTTTTCTTTTAGGGAAGGAGGCTGATGCTGGGGGCAACGCTTCCTCGCTATCATCCTCTACCGTCCTAAACTGATGCTGGGGAGAACGATGCTGGGGGCAACGCTTCCGAGCGTGATGTTGGGGACAATGCTTCCGAGAACGCTTCCGAGCATGATGTTGGGGACAATGCTTCCGAGCAAGGGGACAGTGCTGATCTGTCCACCATATACTGCCTCTAACGCTTCATCATTCAACTCGACGACTTTACTCCCTCTTTCTCCTGTAGCGATGACAGGAAAAATTGAGCCACCCCTCTGCTGTAAGAAGTGCGTTCCTAGCTGGTATGTGATATGGCTCAACGTTTTTGACCACCGCTGTAGAGAACTCTGTAATGAAATGGTGATGGTTTCT
>JBDTBU010000287.1:0-20191 GCA_039923935.1 Ktedonobacteraceae bacterium
GTCAGTCCGTGCGTGATAAACTCCATCAATGATGCAAAAATGCTCTCTGGCAATTTGCCCGTACCGTTCGATAAAACTTCATCTTCTGGCGGCCAGACGAGCCAGCGCAGGGCTACGAAATGCCCAATGCCCATCAGCGCGTAGGAGATGGCCTCCGGATTCATCGTGCGTACAGCGCCCTCGCCCATAGCCTCGGTCAGGCCGCGAATATACCCCTGGCTGATCCCTTGATAGTAGGCGAAGAAGGCTTCAGGCGCGACTCGCTCGGCCTCCTGGACGATACTGTAGATGCGTCGATGCTCAGCCACGAAGGTAAAGAATGCCTCGAAGCCGCGTTTTTCAACCTCCAGGCGGTTGGTCGCGTCCACAATCGCGGCCCGCATTTCTGTGCGCAGGCGCTTGCCGATATCCTCGACCAACTCGGCGAAGATCTCGCGTTTGCTGTGAAAATAGATGTAGTAGGTGCCCTGAGCCACGCCTGCACGCCGCGTGATCTCCGAAATACTGGCCTCGTGATAGCCCAACTCGCCGAATACTGCTTCAGCTGCATCCAGAATTTTGCGCCGCGTGGCCTCGCCGCGTGCTGTGACAGGCGTGAACGCGCTGCCAGATCCGTTGCTTTTGCCTGTCTCCTGCTTTTCCAACGCTTCTACGCCCGGTTTAGCTTTTATAGACATGCTTTTCTGCCTCCAACTGTTTTTTTGATTTTGCTGCCTGGTGATGAGACACAATCCGGTTCTGGGTAGACAGTGCTAGCTCTGGCTCTCTGCGAGCTTGATCCTGTCACCCATTATAGCATCGTTGGCTCGTGCTTTTCCCTATTGCCCCACACATTTTTATTCCGTTGTTCTCACGGTCCGTCTGGAGCAGTAAACGAGCATCGATCCCCCTTGACTTTTTGTCCCTTTCTCTGACATTATATATGATATATGAACCATGTGTCATGTTTGAACAAACGTTTGGGGAAAAGGAGTTTTTGAGTGAGCTTTGAGCAACACCCGTCATCTCTGACACCTGGCGCAGAGGCGAGCCAGGGACGCCCGCAGATTGGTCTGGTCGCCTTGGCCACCTATCTGCCGGAGCAGGTGCAGGACGCCGCGTATATCGCTGAGCAATCTGGTATTCCTGAAGAGGTTGTGCGCCAGAAACTGGGGATTACTGAAAAACGCCGCGCAGGCGCTGAGGACCAGACCTCGCTGATGGCTGTGAAGGCCGCGAAGCTGGCGCTTTTGCGTGCCAGCATCGAGCCTGACGAGATCGATCTAATCCTCTATTCTGGCAGTATGCACAAGGATTTCTATGTCTGGTCAGCGGCTAATCGCATCCAGTATTTGCTCAAGGCCAGCAATGCCTACGCCTTTGAGCTAGTGGCTCTGTGCACCACCAACGTGCTCGCGCTCAAGGTGGCACGTGATATGATGACTGCTGATCCCATGTTGCGCACTGTTCTGATCTGTGGTGGCCATCGCACCGCCGATCTGATCGATTTCCGCGACCAGACCAGCCGTTTTCTCTTCAACCTCTCGGATGGTGGTAGCGCTATGGTGTTGCGACGGGACCACCCTACCAACTTGGTCTTGGCCTCGTCGTTTCTCACCGATGGTTCACTCTCCGAAGATGTGACCATTCCCGCCGGAGGTACGCGTTTGCCCACATCGCACGAAACCCTGGCATGTGGTCAACATGCCTTTCATGTTGCCGCCCCGGAGCATCTGCGTGCTGGGCTGGATGGTATTTCCGAGGAGCATTTTGTACGCGTAGTGCGCGAGGCTGTTAAACGTAGTGGCTACGCGCCTTCGCAGATTGCCTTCGTGGCCATCAACCATATGAAGCCGTCCATGCACAAGCGTATTTTATCTGAACTGGAACTGAGCGAGGAGCAATCGATCTACCTGGATCGTTACGGCCATATCGGTGCACCCGACCAAGTGCTGGCCCTTGAACTAGCCGAGCAGGAGGGACGGCTGCATCCTGGAGATTTGGTGGTCGTAGCCAGTGCTGGCCTGGGCTTCACCTGGGGTGCTACTGCTCTGCGCTGGGGCTAGACCTTTCAGCCAACTGATATAATACAATTGCAGAGAACACTGCGGTTCAGCATAGAGGTGCATACATGACATTTATCAATCTAGGTGAATGGCTCGCTAGGCGTGCGCAATTGACTCCTGACAAAATTGGCCTGATCGATAGCGAGGCTGGTACGCGTTTTACCTATCGCACGCTCAACCAGCGTGCCCGCACCCTCGCGACCCGTCTGGTGCAGCGCTATCATATCCAGCCGGGCGAGCGCGTGGCAGTGCTGGCTCTTAACGCGCCTGAATACCTGGACGCTTTCTTCGCCTGTGCGCTCATCGGCGCAATCCTGGTTCCGCTCAACTGGCGTCTGACTGTGAACGAACTGACCACGATCCTGAGTGATTGTGAGCCAAAGCTGCTTTTGCATGATGCTTCCCATATTACGCGTGCTAACGAGGTCGCTGCCATACTTAGGACGAGCATGGGAGATCTGCCACTGCTCTCATTCAACGATTTCCCTGGTACGAATGCCGCGCTGGCAGCCCTGGCCGAGCCGTTTCAGAGCGTAGATGGAGAGGAGCCGGTGCTGATTCTCTATACTTCTGGCACAACAGGCGTGCCCAAAGGGGCCATGCTCTCGCACCGCATGATTACTTGGAACGCCATCAACACGCAGATTAGCTGGGGTTTGCGCGAAAACGACATTACTCCGACGTTTGCGCCTTTCTTCCACGCGGGCGGCCTCAATGTTCTGACCACGCCGCTCTATCACCTTGGCGGTACTGTCGTGCTTCTGCGCAACTCTGATCCGCAGTCGGTTCTACGTGCTATCGAACGCGAACGCTGCACGATTGTTTTTGCCGTGCCCACTGTTTTCCAGATGTTGATGGAGGATGCCGAGTTCGCGAGCATCAACTTCTCAACTGTGCGCTTCTGCGTGACTGGCGGTTCTTCCTGCCCTATCCCGATCATCCAGGGCTATGCCGCACGAGGGCTGGAATTTCGCCAGGGCTACGGTCTGACCGAGGTTGGGGTAAACTGCTTTAGTCTCGCGCCCGAAGATGCCTTGCGCAAGGCTGGTTCGGTGGGACGCCCAATTTTTCATTCGCGAGCGCGTATCGTCGATGGTGAAGAGCGCGATGTAGCGCCGGGCGAGGTGGGCGAACTGATCCTTGCTGGCCCCCATGTCTGTTCTGGCTATTGGCGGCGTCCCGAAGCCACTGCCGAGGCCAATCATGGTGGCTGGTGGCATACTGGCGATCTCGTGCGCTGCGATAGCGAGGGCTATTATTACATCGTTGGGCGCAAGAAAGACATGATTATCTCTGGTGGCGAAAACGTCTATCCCGCCGAGATCGAGGGCGTGATCGTCACTCATCCCGGCGTGCTCGAAGTCTCCGTCATCGCGCAGCCTGATCTCCGCTGGGGCGAGATCGGCGTTGCCATTGTCGTGCCACGCGAACCAGACAGCCTGAGCAGTGAAGAGATCCTCAACTACTGCGCGGGCAAGCTAGCTCGCTACAAAATCCCCAAGATTGTGCGTTTCGCCGAGACACTACCGCGCAATGCTATGGGCAAGGTCGTGAAGGCGGAGTTGGTACAGAAATTTGTGCAGTCCTCGTAGAGAGGGCTGTATGTGCTTGAAAATAGGAAGGAGCTTATAATTGTGCGTTGAAATACGTGATGAATAACCGCGAGCTTCCTCCGGCGTTGCAGCACACAGCGTAAGCTGCGCTAGTTACCGTCGATCAGATAAGCTGAATGAGACGCAAGAGATTGATGGCAACGGACGCAGCTTCGTGTTTGTGTCACGAATTAATGCGCGGTCCATCCGCAATCAATCGTCTGTGCGCCACCCGTAATCCCGCTGGCGGCGTCACCGCACAGATACGTGACCAGTTGCGCGACCTCGGACGGCTCTAGCAGACGTTTGATCGCACCCTCGGTGAGCATGACTTTCTCAACGACTTCACTTGCGGGAATGTGGTGGACCTTGGCCTGAGCGGCGATTTGCTTCTCGACCAGCGGCGTACGTACATAAGACGGGCAGATAGCGTTGCAAGTCACACCATAGGCTGCACTTTCCAGAGCGGTAACACGCGTGAGGCCGATGAGGCCATGTTTGGCTGCGACGTAGGCCGATTTGAAGGCGGAGGCACGCAGACCATGCACAGAGGCAATGTTGATGATGCGACCCCAGTTGTGCTCGTACATGCTCGGCAGCACAGCCTGGGTTAGCAGAAAAGGTGCGGTGAGCATGATCTCGATGATCAGCCGCCACTTCTCTTCGGGGAACTCGACGATGGACGCGACATGCTGGATACCAGCGTTGTTAACCAAAATATCAACACGCCCTTCGGCCTCAATGGTTCCACTGACCAATAGCTTTACCTCTTCCGCTTTGGCCATATTCGCCGCATGGAAGCGTGCTCCCGGCATCTCAGCCGCGACAGCTTGGCCGCGCTCCTGATCGATGTCCGAGATGGTGACGCGCACACCCTGTTGCGCGAAATCTTGCGCAACGGCCAGCCCGATGCCGGAAGCTGCTCCGGTGACGATGGCGACTTTGCCTGCTAAATTGCCCATAGTATATGCTTGCTCCTTGGTGTTTTGCTTCTAAAATCATCCACCCATATATAATTCCTGCACAGCCGCGTTTTTGGCTAGCACAGATGTTTCTCCGTGTAGGGCGATGCAGCCGCTTTGCAAGATGTAGGCGTTGTGGGCGATGTTAAGTGCTTGACGTGCATTCTGCTCGACAAGCACGATGGTTAACTGCTCCTCACGGTTGAGTTGGCCGATCACGTCGAAAACTGTATCGACAATGACCGGAGCTAGACCCTGCGATGGCTCGTCCAGCAGTAGTAGGCGTGGGCGTGACATCAGGGCACGTCCGATGGCGAGCATCTGACCCTCTCCGCCGCTCAGACTGGCCGCGTAGGCGCTCAGACGCGTCTTTAGGCGCGGAAAGTGCGTCAGGACACGTTCAATGTCGCTCTCGATCTCAGTGCGTGAGCGACGTGTGAAAGCGCCCATCAGCAGATTCTCACGCACGGTCAACGAGCCAAAGAGGTCACGCCCTTCAGGCACAAGGGCCACGCCCATTTTCAGGCGTTTCTCCACTGGGATGCGTTCGAGACGTGTGCCTTCTAGTTCAATGCTACCTGCTTGCGTGCGGATGAGTCCAGCGAGTGCACGCATCAGCGTGGACTTGCCTGCGCCGTTCGCACCTAGCATGGCGACAATCGCGCCAGTGGGTACCTCAAACGAGATACCATGCAGCACTTCCAGCGTACCATATCCTGCGCGTAGTTGCTCAACTTTCAACATGTGACACCTCCTGCTCTTGCTCTAACGCAGCCTGTGTACTAGCCTCGCGCCCCAGGTAAGCTTCCAGTACGGCGGGATTGCTTAGCACCGTTTTTGGCTCACCCTCCGCCAACTTACGGCCATAGTCCAGCACACAGATGCGATCAGCTACGGCCTGCACGATGCGCATGTTATGCTCGATGAGTAGGAGCGTGGTGCCAAGTTCGGTGCGCCATTTGCGTAGGTTAGCGGCCAGCTCGTCTACTTCCTGTGGGGGCACACCAGCGGCTGGTTCGTCCAACAGGACTAAGCGGGGACGCAAGACCAATGCACGCGCCACACCGACCAGCTTTTGTGCGCCAAAGGAGAGCGAGCCGGCAGGACGGTTTGTGTACTGTTCTAGACCCAGCAGTGCCAGGGTTTCACGAGCATGGGCGCGGGCCTGCGCGTCCTCGCGTTTGCTTGGACCAAACGGCAGGATACCCTGCATGATGCCCGCGTGCAAGTGTGTATGCTGAGCCGTGAGCAAATTGTCCAGTACGCTCATACTTGTGAACAACTGCAATTGCTGGAAGGTGCGTCCGATGCCCAGGGCTGCACGCTTGTGAGCAGGTTGTTTCAGGATTTCCTGGCCTGCGAAAGAGATACTGCCTGCGGTTGGCTTAATCAATCCGCTAATGCAGTTAAGCACGGTTGTTTTGCCCGCGCCGTTGGGGCCCACCAGGGCGAAGATCTCGCCCTCGGCGATGTGCAGATCCAAGTCGTTGATCGCAACTAGGCCGCCGAAGCGTACGGTCAGCCCGCGAATCTCTAACAGGGGAGTCTCGTTCATTGCACGCCTCCACGTTTGCTGATGCGTCTCCATAGGCCGCTACCACGCTCACCCAGGCTACTCAGACCAGTGGGGAAGAAGATCAGTGCTAGTAGCAAGAGCAGGCCATAGATGCCGGTAAGTAGGGTCGAAACCTGCAATTGGAACGAGCCGACCACCAGCGGGCTGGGGATCTGGCCCAGCAGCAGGGGCAAGAAGCCCACAAACAGAGCACCGAGCACTGAACCAGTGATTGAGCCAAGGCCGCCGACGACAATCATCGCGAGAAACGCGATGGTCTGGTCCGCGCTCGACATGCTCGAAGCCGCCGTTGTGGCCCAGGTTGCGTAGAGAGCGCCCGCTAGGCCGGTTAAAACTGCGCTGACCACGAAGGCTTGCAATTTATAGTTGGCCAGGTTGATGCCAAAAGCCTCAGCAGCAGTCTCGTTATCGCGAATGGCCACCCAGGCGCGTCCCACCCGCGAATGTAGCAGGTGATAGACCAGGAAGATCAGGACCACCACGATCACCGCAACCACATAGTAGAGCGTGTGGTCGTCACTGAGCAGAGCCGGGATGTTGCTCAAGCCGTAATCCTGGCGCCCAGCCGTTGTGTCCCACAGATTGAGCAGTTCGCCCACGATAGTCACCAAGCCGAGCGTCGCAACTGCCAGATGTGCGCCTGAGATGCGCAGAGCTGGCCCACCAACGATCACACCCAGCAGGCCACAGGCGAGTAACGCTACCAGAATGCCCAGCCAGTAGGGCTGATTGAGATCCTGGGTCAGCCAAGTCAACAGATACGCGCCTACACCGAAGAAGGCCGCGTTGCCTAGAGATGGCTGCGCAGCATAACCTGTGAGGATATTCTGAGCCAGAGCCGCGATCACAAAGATGCCGATGAGTGAGATGCGATGCATCTCAAAACCGGCACTAAAGCCAAAGATTTGATCGTAGATCGTGGGGAGCAGGCCCACCAGGAAAAGTCCAGCCAGGATTGCTAGCCAGATGTACAACTGTCGGCGTGTTTTGCCGTGTGTCTGCACATCTGGAATACTCGGTGATGCCTGGACTTGCTCGCTTATTTGTTCGCTCGCCATAGAACAATTCCCCCTTCTGTGCTAAACGCGCCGTAGGAGTGCGCGGCCCCAGAGGCCCTGTGGCCTGAGCAGCAACACCAGCACAAAGCCGCCAAAGATCAATGTATCGCGCATAGCCGGATCAGCGATGTTGAGCGGACCAAGCGTGCGCCCGGCCAGGACATAGGCCAGAATACTATTGGCCAGCCCGACCAGAATACCACCGATCAACGCGCCTGGCAGGCTGTCGAGTCCGCCCAACACGGCTCCGACAAAAGCTGGTATCAGAATCGGGTCCATATACTGCACATCGATCAATTGTTGCTGACTCGCCAGCAGAATCCCGCTCAGCGCCGCAATCAACGCGCTCAACGCCCAGACCACCATGAAGATGCGCCCAACGGGCGCTCCCATCAAGCGCGTGGCTGGGATATTGTCGGCCATTGCCCGCATCGCGATGCCTGCTCTTGTGCGTGTCAGAAACAGATTCAGGCCGAGCATCAGCACAGCCGTCACAGCGATGACAACGATATCGATGGCCGAGATATACAGACCGCCGATACGCATGGCCTGGCCCTCAAAAGGTGTAGGGAAGTGCTGCACCGAGGTGAGCTGCGGCCAGATACCTTGCGCGATGGTTTCCAGCACCAGTGCCAGTGCCAGCGTCGCAATCGCCTTGGTGAAGATTGGTGCGTGTAACACTGGTCGCGCAAAAACGCGTTCCAACACCACGCCCAGAGTCAACGCGAAAAGGATCGTCAGGAGTAGGGCCAGCCAGAAGTTGAGATGTGGCCCCGTAAGTAAGATATACATGAAACAACTACTCAGGGCAGCCATGGCCCCGTACGCAAAGTTCAGCACCCCCGTGGTGCGATAAACCAGCACGATACCCAGTGCCAGCAGCCCATATACGCTCCCAGTCACCAGTCCCGCTAGCACTACCTGCAAAAATGCTACCATTGCATTCGCCTCCCGGCTGCATAGCAAAAAAAGACCAAGTACTCTCGTCCAAGCGAGAACATGACAAGTGATTCATGTTTTGTAATCATGCCATGAGAAAGCCGTGCTGTCAAGCTCTCAATATTTCTCTTGTGGGTTGTTTTTTGGGTGTGCTCTGCCAGCGAATTGTCACAGATGGCTAAACACATTGCATTGCCTCTTGACAATATCCAGCGACATCTGGTATATATGATACATGACTCACATATCATATTTATAACCACGCAAGTGGTGTGTTCAGCAAAGGGAGAGCGAGACTATGGGATTTCTTGCACAACTTCGGACACGTACAAAATACGCAGCGATGCTTGCCACTGTTACTGCTATGTTTACCCTGGCGGCCTGTGGTGGTAGTCCTACTGTTACTGGTGCTGGTACTCCTCAGGCCACTGGGCCAGGTGTTAGCAGTAGCGAGATTACGATTGGCGCGGTTCTGGATACAACTGGTCCGCTCAAAGTGATCTGTGCGCCAATTCTGGCTGGCGACCAACTCTATATCGACAAGATCAACGCCGCTGGCGGCATCCATGGTCGCAAGATCAAGCTGGTGCAGGTCAGCGATAGTGGCGATCCAACCAAGACGAAGGACGCGGTGCGCCAGCTTGTTGAGCAGGACAATGCATTTGCCATTTTCCAAGTATGCGGTTCAGGTGCCTCGAATGTAGCTGAGAGCTACACCAACCCGAAAGGCATTCCCTTCGTCGATCCTATTGGCGGCGGTGCGAAATTTGCCGACGCGGATGGCAAGGCTCTGCCGTGGGTGTGGATGACGCAGCCCAACTACGGTGACGAGGGCGGCGTGATTGGTACGTATGTCACGAAGAACCTGAAGGCACAGAAAGTTGCTCTCCTCTATGAGAACGACGTGCTGGGCTTGCAGCAGAAGAGCGCACTGGAAACCTCGCTGCCGAAAGACGGCGGTCAGTTGGTCGCGTCGCTTGGCTATAGCGCTGTTCAGACCGATTTCACGGCAGCAGTGCAGACGCTCAAAGCAGCCAATCCTGACATTATCGTGCTCAACGGCCTGCCTGGTCCTACCGCCAAATTCGTCCTCGCAGCCACTAGCGTCGGTTATCGCCCGTCTCTGGGCTACGTGGCCAACTATCCTATGGCTGACAACTCCTGGGCCAAGGTTCTGGGCACTGCTGGCGAGGGCATCTACGTCAGCGGCTACACCAGCACCAGTTCGCCTGTGGGTCAGGACTACCTGAAAGCCACAGCCAGCGATACCGGGTTCAGCGCCTACAAGTTCTATGGCTACGTCAATGCCCATATCTTCGTAGACGCGCTAGACAAAGCTGGTGTGAACCTGACCCGTGCTAGCCTGCGCACTGCTCTGGACACTGATTTCAACAACTACGACACTGGTTTCGGCCCCAGTATAAACTGGACCGCCGATCACCACGGTGGCGTTAATAACTTCATGTTCCTCCAGATCAAGAACGGCCAGCTCCAATCGGTCAGCGACTTTATCAAAGCCTCCTAAACCTGGGAGCAAGTAGACTACTTCAGTTTCTGTCCTGGTCTGCCCGGAGGCGATATCGCCTCCGGGTTTTTGTGTACTTGGGTAGCGTTGCGAAGCACCGTAGCCATATTATCTGGCAACGGCTGGATTCCTTCGGCGAAATAGGCGTTTATCTCGGCACCCAGGAGAAGAATAACCGCAAAATAGTAAAAGAAGACCAGAAAAATCACAAAGAAACCGGCATTACCCGTATAACTGCCCATAAAGCGACTAATATACAGAGGGAACAGCAACAAAAAGAGTTGCAGTAAAATTGCGGCTACGACCGCTCCCAGCCAGCTTTTTTTGAAGCTGATTCTCTGGTTTGGCACAACTAGGTAGATCGCCTCGAAGAGTATCCAGGAGATAAGCAGGCTGCTCAGGACGCCGCCAGCTCCCACTACAAAGCCATTCTGCGTGAGTTGGGTCACACCAGGGATGATATTCAGTGCCGAGTTGTGGACCAGGGTTAGCAGGAGCGTTGGCAGTGAGGCGGTAAATAACATTAAGGGAATGAGAATGATATACAGCAACAGCATCAGCAACGCCATCACATTTTGCGCGACGAATTTGCGGGGATCGGTGCGATAGATGATGTCGAAATAGCCCTCAATCGAGACAAACAGGCGTGAGCCGCCAAAGAGAGCGGTAGCAATGGCAATCAAGGCTAAAAAGCCTGCGTACCTGCTGAGTGATGTCAGGGCCGGGTCTAACACACTGGCTGACAGAGCGCTTGAATGGAAGAGTGACTGAAAGACGTTCTGGATTTGGGTGGTGAGCTGGTGCTGACTCTCAAGATTTAATCCCCCTATGATAAAGCCAACTACTGCGATAAGCGCGATGACTATTGGGACCAGAGAGAGAATTAAATTATACGCCAAGCCAGCCGCTGAACTCAGTATCCAATCATTGTTGAATTTGGTAAAGAATTTTTGGACTTCCCTGCCGCCCTTTTGTAACGTACGTGTTGAGTCGAAAATCCTCTTCTTTTTATTCGATACGCTTTTTGACATAACATAATTCCTTTTCCATAGAGTAGTAATGACACCGTTCAAATAGAGGCGGGAGACGCTTCTATCTCAAGTACGCTTCACCTTGTCCGAATGTTTCAAAGACCCACGCTCAACCTGATACACCCGCCATCTAGCACGGCAGTCTCGATCTTTGTGTATGTGCAGCGACCTGGGTCATAGGATATGTGGGGTGTTCCCTTGCGTGAATTGTTGTGGTATGGCAGAATTCTTATAGGCTAAAAAGTGTCTTTTATAGCGAATATTCGCGTAGGGAGAATAAGATGCAAGAGCAAACAGGCTATATTCCAGTAGTCAACGGTCATCGTGTCTGGTACAAAATTGTTGGTGGTGGTGGTACACACGAGGCCACGCCGCTGCTGGTTCTACACGGCGGGCCGGGTTGCCCGCATGATTATCTGGAGAATTTGGCTGCCCTGGCCTCGGAGAACCGCCGTGTGATTTTTTACGATCAACTTGGCTGCGGCCATTCGGATTTGCCCGACGATTTGTCGCTGTGGACCGTTGAGCGTTTCACCGACGAGATCGGTATCGTACGTGAGGCGCTGGGTCTGGACCGCGTGCATATTCTGGGGCAGTCGTGTGGCGGTATGTTAGGCATCGAGTACGCGATTCGCCAGCCAGCGGGACTGGTCAGCTTGATCCTAGCCGATTCGATGCCCAGCATGGTGCTATGGGTTGAGGAGGCCAATCGTCTGCGGGCCGAGCTGCCGCCGGGCGTCAACGAAGTCCTGTTGCAGCATGAGCAGGCTGGCACAACCAATGCGCCAGAGTATCAGGAGGCCGTTGCAGTTTTTAATAAGCGCCACGTCAATCGCCTGGAGATCAGCCCTGAGTTTGTGCAGCGGGCCAAAAGCGGTTTTATCTACAATTACATGAATGGCCCCAGCGAGTTTCACGTCATTGGCGTCATCAAAGATTGGGACCGCACTGACCGCCTCGGTGAGATCAACATTCCCACGTTGATCGTCTCCGGTAAATACGACGAGTCCACGCCGCATCTCAACGAGATCCTCCAGCAGGGCATTCCCAACTCTGAGTGGGTGCTGTTCGAGCATAGTTCTCACCTGCCGCATGTCGAGGAAGAGGCGAAGTATATGCAAACGGTTGGGGACTTCCTGGCACGCGTTGAGCGTTAGTCGGACGAAGTGATCAAATGCGGGTATAGGCATATCTATCAGAGCATGTGTCTGTACTTACATTTCCTATAGCCCGAAAAGAGAAGGTAGACAATGCATAAGACAGGAGCGCGTATCGATATATGAGCCAACAAGAAGATGACCTTGCGGCACTGCTAGCTCAAGAAGTAAATACCTCGTTGCAAGTGTAAAGGGTGACATCTACATCTGGGATATCGCCAGTGGTAAGCTTTTGTACAAGTATCATGCTGATAGTAGTGGTGGAACATCCATACTCGTGTCGCCTAATGAAAAGTACTTGAGCATGATCGCGTGGAAGCCTGCTGGACAGAATGAGGGGAGCTTGGCGATCTGGCGTTTGCCTTAGCCGTTTTGCTCGTAAAAACATATAAAAGAAGACCGCTCGGAAAAAAGTCCGGGCGGTCTTGCTGTTGTCCCTGCTTAGTTTTTGTTTGTGCTCACGCCAGGTGTCACCAGCGATTTTAGTGCGTATCGTTCGCGCAATTTCGTTGGGATGCGATAGACATCTTTGACAAAGCCAAGGCGTTCGAGGGTCCAGATGATGTAGCCAGAGAGGTCGAACTGCCACCAGTGCAGTCCGTGGAAGGCTGAGCGCGGGAAGGCATGGTGGTTATTGTGCCAGCCCTCACCGAAGGCCAGCAGGCCCACGAGCCATTCATTTTGACTGCGGTCATTGGTTTGAAACTCGCGTCTGCCAAAGGTATGGCAGACCGAATTGACGCTCCAGGTCACATGATGATTGAGGCACATGCGTACCAGCCCGCCCCACAACAGACCTTCCCAGCCGCCAATCGCGAAAGGGATCAGCAGTGAGAGCACCGACCACATTAAAAATGTGCGACTAAAAAACATCACCATTTTGTCGTCGTACAGATTTTTGGCATAAATTTTTGGATCGGCTATACGATTTTTAAACATCCAGCCAATGTGAGCATGAAAGAAGCCTTCAACTGGGCTGTGCGGATCACCCTCTTGATCTGAGTCAGCATGGTGTCTGACATGTGTGGCCGCCCATTCAATGGCTGGGCCTTCAAAGGCCATCGAACCCAGCATCAGGAAAATGAACTTCACAACTGGATTAGGTTTGAAACTGCGATGTGTCAACATTCTATGGTAACCCACCGTTACGCCTAGCGCGATCAGGGAGTACATGACAACCAGGAGCGTCAGATCGGACCAGTTGACAGCCCGATCCCACAGGAATTTGATCGCCAACAGAGTGGCCAGTAAAGGAACAACGACAACAGCCAGGACAATCGCTTTATATGTTTTGCTAGTCATAGAGCCTCCGAAAATTTGCCTCACATTGTGCGGGACAGTTAGTTAGAGAAGGCAGCATGGGAAATTGTTTCACTGGCTTTGAAAGTTGCTGTCTCGTGAGATGGACTAAACCCATCAGATGAGAGTAGAGGGGGAGATAAGCGAGCATTTTCTCATCTCCCTCTCTTTTGTTGCGCTATTTTCGGTCTCTGCTCCCAAACCGACGAAGCCGTAAGGAATTGCTTACCACGGTGACTGATGAGAGGGCCATCGCCGCCGCTGCAAAAATGGGCGCATTCTCGCGCAAGACGGGGACGAGTGGCGAGAGAATGGCGGTTGGGATCAGGATCACGTTATACGCAAAAGCCCAGAAGAGATTTTGCTTGATGGTACGCAGGGTCGCACGCGACAGAGCCAGCGCCGTTGCCACACTCTTCAAGTTCCCTTTCACCAGGGTGATATCCGAGGCTTCTATGGCGATATCGGTGCCGGTTCCCATCGCAATGCCCGCGTCGGCCTGCACCAGGGCTGGCGCGTCGTTGATGCCATCACCCACAAATGCCACGACCAGACCTTGCTCTTGTAAGCGTTTCACTGCGTTGGCTTTGTCTTCGGGTAAGACTTCCGCCAGGATGTGCTCTGCGGGTATGCCGACTTGGGCTGCAATCGAGACTGCCGTGCGCCGATTATCGCCGGTAATCATCCAGACGGCAAGACCCTGCGCCTGCAACTGCTCAATCGCCGTACGCGAATCAGCCTTGATGGTGTCCGCCACCGCGACTAGTCCCGCTAACTTGCCGTCAATAGCGATGAGCATCGCCGTTTTGCCCGCTGCTTCAAGCTCTTCCAGACGCTCGTGCAGTTCACTCGTCTCGATGGTCCGTTCTTGGAACAACAGGCGCGTTCCGACCAGCGTGTGATGTCCCTCCACTATGGCATCTAAACCACGTCCCGCCAGAGCTGTAAACGCTTCAGGTGTCGCCCCCAGCGCCAGCCCTCGTGCCTTTGCTCCCTCAATAATCGCCGTGGCGAGCGGGTGTTCAGAACCTTGCTCCGCCTCTGCCGTGAAACGCAGCATCTCCTCAGCCGATACTCCTGGGAGCGTGTAGACATCGGTCAGTTCGGGCTTACCACGGGTAATCGTGCCCGTCTTATCCAGCAAGATCGCACGCACCGCCTGAATCCGCTCCAGGCTCTCACCGCCCTTGATGAGAATGCCCTGTTCCGCTCCTTTGCCTGTGCCAACCATAATAGCAGTCGGTGTCGCCAGTCCCAGTGCACAGGGGCAGGCCACCACCAGTACTGCCACCGCTGCTACTATCGCAATCACCCAAGGGTTGCTCACCGTACCAGCACTCATGCTCATCGTCAGCGAACTCGTTGCACCTACATATCCTGCTATCGACCAGCCAATAAAGGTCAGCGAGGCGATCACCAGGACGACTGGTACAAAGATGCCGGAGATGGTATCAGCCAGACGCTGAATGGGCGCTTTGGACCCCTGGGCTTGCTCTACCAGACGGATAATCGTGGCTAGCACGGTATCAGCGCCTACTTTCGTCGCGTACATGCGCACGAGGCCGCGTTGGTTGATGGTCGCACCAATCAGCGGATCGCTCACGTGCTTTTCCACTGGGAGACTTTCCCCCGTAATCATTGCTTCATCTACGGAGGAAGAGCCTGAGAGGACCGTTCCATCAACTGGGATCTTCTCGCCTGGGCGCACGATCAGTTCATCGCCCACCTGTACCTGCTCAATGGGGAGTTCCAGCTCTACACCCTCACGCACCACATGCGCCGTGTGTGCTTGTAAGCCTATCAATTTTTGAATGGCCTCGTTGGTCTGCCCTTTGGCCCGCGCTTCCAGGTACTTGCCCAGGAAAATGAGGGTCACAATTAGCGCGGCAGTATCGTAAAAGGTGATCGCACCGAGCACGTGCGGGAGAAAGGTTGCCACTACACTGAGCAGGTACGCAGCAGTCGATCCCAGCGAAATCAAGGTGTCCATGTTCGCGCTGAAATGGCGAGCCGTTTTGAGCGCGGCACGGTGGAAATCCCAGCCAACAATGGCCCACACGGGAGTTGTGAGGACCAGCAAGAGCAGGTTTTCGCCCGCAAAGCGATTCATAAAGAACATGTTCAGGATCACTATTGGTACTGTGAGCACAATGCCCAGGAGTAGCAGGGTGCGCTTGCGTGCGAGTTCCACCTGCCGCCGTTGGCGCTGGGTATTCGCCGGAGACGCCTGGGGTGGCATGTTGATGGAGGATGGAACAGCAGGTGTCGGTTGCGCTGCGGCTCCTTCTGATCCCATTTTCGGGATCGCTTTATACCCGACCGCATCGACCTTCTGCACCAACTGTGCCACTGTGGTCTGAGCCGGGTCATAGACCACAGTGGCCTGCTCGCTCGCCAGATTGACGTTGGCCTCCTGAACACCAGGCACCTTCTTGAGTCCCTTCTCAATACGCATGGCACAAGAAGCGCACGTCATCCCTTCGAGATCAAACAGTGCGCGTGCCTCGCTCGGCGCTGGTTTTTGTATAACGAGGGATGCAGGCACCACCAGTGGTGTCGCTTTATAGCCCACCGCATCCACTTTTTGCATCATCTTTTCTACAGTGGTTTGTCTAGGATCATAGATGACTGTGGCCTGCTCGCTCGCTAGATTGACGTTGGCCTCCTGAACACCAGGCACCTTCTTGAGTCCCTTCTCAATGCGCATGGCACAAGAAGCACACGTCATCCCTTCGAGCGCGAACAGCATCTGTTGTGGTTTTTGTATCTCGTCCGAAGAAGCGTTGGCGTTCTCAGCCTGATCCTGCCTTGTTTCTATCGTCATAACCCGTTCCTTTGTCATTCTCAATGACTTATATCCATACCCCCCCGGTAGGGGTATTAATACTATACAACGTACTGATAACATTGTCAAGCCGTCGTCGCCTGAATCGCTGCCCGTTTCCTTGACGTAGGCGGTCAGAGATATGCTGCCAGTCATGTTTGAGAGCTTCTGGTCAGTCGTGTAGTTCGCAGATGGTGATTTTTATGGGCATCTGAGGGCGTTTCATAACTCACAAAAATCTCACCAGTGGAAAATCGACCTTGCGCATCTGACCTTCGGGTGTTTTTTGACGAAAAAATACTGCGTGCCAAGTCCACCCATTGCTTTGTCTCCTTTGCGTAGAAGCATACACTCTGTAGTATGGTACAGAGTCAAGTACGTGCGGCTCCGCCGCAGAGAGTCCTGACGTTTCCCGTTCGACTGCCTGCTCATTGTGTAGTCCAGGCTACAGAACCAAGGACGTTTTTCTTGTACAGTAGGGATGAGACAGGCATTTTTGCCCCATTCTTCCCCGTTCGCCCCAAAGAAAGGAACAGATATGAACCATCCCGCCGATCACCCTTCACCCTTCTCGGTCGCGACCTATGGGCAAATCCAGGGAAAACGCCAGCGCGATCAGGCACGCCAGCAGCAGGGGTCTGATTGATCCATTATGCTACAAGAAAAGAGGAATGAGATCACGTATGACGATGCTTCAGGAAAAGATCCAGGCCCGCCTAGAGCGTGGGACTGTGCAGATGCTTCGTGTGTTCGCAACCAAGGGAGGAGTGGGCCTGGGAGGCATCCTGCTCCTGTTGATTTTGCACCTTTTTGGCCTGGATCTGCCCATCGCTCTCGGCGTCACACTTATGGCTGTGCTGGCCTACACCAATGGGGCCAATGATGTCTCCAAAGTGATTGCCACGTTGGTGGGCAGTGGGGTCGGCCAGCTTCGACCAACGCTGTGGTATGGAGCAGGGTGTACCGTGATAGGTGCTGCCTGCTCCGGGCTACTGGCTGCCGGTTTGGTCTCGACCTTTACCAGTGAGTGGTTTGCTCACCAGTTCAGTGCATCTATCCGTAGCCTTTGCGCTCGCCATGTGTGCAGGCAAGCGATCTCAAACAGATGGTCTACGCCTATCCGACGAGCGCCTCGGACGTGAGCTACATGCTGTAACCGCACAGGGAGCCAGGCATGCAGCGGGAGAACACACATCTGTGATTCTCAGCCATTGGCTTGGCCTCCTGTTCGCTGGAAATAAATACTTCCGAGAGCGACCCCATAGGCCAGCAGCAACATAAAGGAAGAGAGGAAACTGCCGAGGTCGAGGTGCCCATGATTATTGATCACCGTTCCAAAGAAGAATGGGATGATCGCCCAAAAGACCACGCCAGTGAGTATGCCGAAGAGCAGTGAGCGGCCAAGCCTTGTTGCTCCTCCGCGTTGCGTCAGGCTAAAAAGCACGCCAAAGAGCGTCCCCAGAAGGAGCAAGAGCACTAGGCCGATCCACTTGCCGGTCGCTGGATTATCCAGCGCTAGCCAGCGTGCAGGAGCGTGCAGGAGTCCTGCTGGCCCATAATCGACAAAAAAGAACCCAACGAGCAAGACTCCGGCCAGAAGTCCCGCGATCAGTCCATTCAAAAGAGATTTCATTCTATAGGTGTAAAAGGAAGAAAATAGTATTAAACAGGAAATATGAGCGAAAATTATGAAAACAGAGCCAGAGAGAGAATTACTGCAAGAAATCCCACTCCTGGGTGGGCAACACATCACCGTCACCGGATACCCCTGGCGGTGATCGGCCATAAACTGATATTTCAGAGCCACAGAAGCTAGTCCAACGACGCGTGAATCGGGGCGCAATGGGCGTATCCAGGTTGGCAGAACGCCCAGCCCATTTGTTGCATCCGAGGCGAGCGTGGATGCAAGCCAGTTGGGAAATTGTTGCAAGAGTTTCTCCTTGTCGATTGGTGAAATAATAAGACTGGTTGTTGACTTATTTAAGCACGATCTAGAGGGTGGGCGCAACTGCACCTACCCTCTAGATCGTGTATTTGCTGAGATCACCTTCCGTTCGGGTTATAGCGTTCGATGCGCAAGACAGGTCGGCCCCCAGAGAACGTTGGGAAGTACATCTGCTGGGTCTGCTCATTGATGGCGATAGTATGTGATTGTCTGGCAACGGCATACGCGCCGAGGCGATGGAAGTTGCCAGGTGTCTCGTCAAAGATCGTTATGCCACCAGCACTGGCCACGAAGAGCAGGTGTGCCGAAGCATCGAGGCGCACAAGATCCGGTCCTGGAGCTAGGCGCATCGTAGTAGGATCGGCAGGAATGACGGTCATTGTGCGCAGATTGATGCGGATCAGATTCTCAAAAAGTCCGGCTGCGGTATCGAAATCGGTGCAGGCAACGAATGCTACATGCTGCACAGGATCGACAGCCATGCCATGAGGAGTGCCGCAATAGGCGGGTAATTGGATGCGCTGATCGATTCTCATGGTCGCCGCGTTAATTGCGGCGATCTCTCCTGTGTGCGGTGGTGGCAGAATATACGGGTTGGGATCGTCGGCGTTGGGCAGGATCTGTGTGGCTACATAGACGTGCCCCAGTGTTGGGTCATAATCGCTGTGCCCCACATCGTGCCCATAGGCAGGGATATTAGCGGGATTCGTTGGGGCCGTTTCGCCGCTCAAGAGCGGGAGTGAGCCAAAGTTGATCCGTGTGATGATTTTGTCATTCAGCGCATTGATCACCGCAACATCCATGAGCTGTCGATCAGGGTTTTGTGGCCCGGTAATATCAGGCGGCGCGGCGGGGTCCGAGACGAAGATACGGTGATCGACAGAATCGTAGGTAATTGCGTCGGGACTCTCGTTGAGCGTCAGATGAATGACATGAAATTGCAACGTATCCGTATCAATGTCGAAAATGCTATCCAGACCATTATCATCGGAATCTACACCCGCTGCATAGATTTTATGTAGATCAGGTGCATCGATGATTCCGGCTACTTGCGTAATTGGGAGACGTGCAATTACTTTGTTCAATTGGGTATCAAAGACGACAATATTACCGTCGTTTTTCGGATCGAATTTAATCTTGGCCTGGGCTAGCAGGTCAGGGCCAGGGCCGGTATGGGCAATAAACAGGCGATGGCTAGTTGCGTCATACGTCTGGAAGTCGAAGCCATCGAACATCTCCTCAACCCCTGGAGCCAGGGGGTTTTTGACATTCGGAAACAGACCGTCGGGCAAGGGAACATCCTGGACCAAGATCAGGCGCGATGCTGCTGGCGGTACAATGATCTGGTAGGTAATCTGTAGGAAGAAATAGCCTAGGAGGCTAAAACTTACAATGCCCGAAATCCAGAGGAAGAGGCGACCACCTCTGCCTGATTTTTGTGGCACCGTTTGTGCTTGTGCTGACATACTTATCTCCTTTTCCACAAATTTCACTACGCTGTCTGATAGTGCAGCACAACAGTTGGTGCCATATAAATGCTTGTGCCAGGGGTCAGGACCAACTGATCGACGCGTTTGCCCTGGAAGACCAGCCCATTCAGACTTTCGGCATCCTCAACAATCCAATTCCCATTGGCTGCGTAGATTTTTGCGTGGAGACGCGAGACGCGCTGCGAGGGGATTTGGATATCGTTGGAAGAGAGTCGGCCAATGGTCATGGTAGGTTTGTTCAGCACATGTTGTCCCACTGGCTTACCATCAACCTCGATCATCACGCGTGCGGTTGGTGGTCGTTGTCCTGGTATGGGTGCTGGAGGGTTGCCATTGGGGCGCATTGCGACTGGCTGGCCCATAGGCGTTACCGGGACATTACCCTGCCATTGAGGTGCCACTGGCGGCACAGGTGTCATGGGTGCGTAGGGGGTGCCTTGTTGCTGCGCGTAGCCCGCTCCAACCGCGACAGGTACAAAGGCTGAACGCAGAATGGACTTATCGCCAGCTTTATCCTGGTTATAGCGGTTCTGCTCTTCCAGCAGCTTTGCAAAGACGCCACCTCTGTTCTTGAGATCTTTAAAGGTACCACGCTCCGCGATTTGCCCATCTTTGAGGACGATAATCTCATCTACATTGCCCAAAGTGCTCAGGCGGTGCGAGATCATCAGAACCGTACGCCCAACGACCAGCTTATCAAGTGCGTGCATGACTTCGGCTTCTGATTCGACATCCAGGGCTGCGGTTG
>JBDTBU010000288.1:0-22948 GCA_039923935.1 Ktedonobacteraceae bacterium
TCAAGATCCTCGATCCCGCCGTTGGCACTGGCAACTTTATCGTCAACATCATCAAACGCATCCCACGTACTGCTTTACGTGAGAAATACGCCCACGATCTCTTCTGCAATGAGATCGCGCTGTTGCCCTACTACATCGCCTCGCTCAACATCGAACACGAATATTACGAGAAAATGAAAGAGTACGTGCCCTTCGAGGGCGTCTGCTTCGTGGATACGCTAGAGCTAGCCGAGAGCCAACAACTGCCCCTTTGGATGGTCGAGGAGAATACCGAACGCATCAAACGCGAAAAAGAGGCCGATATCATGGTCGTGATCGGCAATCCGCCCTATAACGTGGGTCAGAAACGAGAAAATGATAATAATAAAAATCGTAAGTATCCAGTAGTAGATGATCGTATCAAGGAAACCTACGTTAAAGACTCCCAAGCTACACTAAAAAATCAGCTATATGATGCATATGTCAGATTTTTTCGCTGGGCAAGTGACCGATTACAGGGAAAAGACGGGATTATTTGCTTTGTTTCAAACAATTCGTTCTTTGATCAAATCGCGTTTGATGGGATGCGGAAACATCTTCTGAAAGATTTTACCCAAATTTATCACCTTGATTTACACGGGAATATTCGCAAAAACCCTAAAATATCGGGTACTACACATAATGTATTTGGTATACAAGTTGGAGTAGGCATCACTATCGCTGTGCAGTCTTCTAAACACACAAATCGTACATTGTATCATTACCGTGTGCCAGAAAACTGGACAAAAGAAGAAAAGTTTTCCTTCTTGGGGGAGAAAAAAAATGTATTTGATATCAATTGGTTGAGTGTAGAACCAGATAATAGGTGTAACTGGCCTACATACGCTATATTATCTGAATTTACCTCTTTTTTGCCGATGGGTACTAAAGAGGTAAGAGATTCCCGATTAGTTGAATCTTCTAATGTCGAATTCAAAAGCCTCTTCAGAAAATATTCTGTGGGAATACATACCGCACGAGACCGTTGGGTATACAATTTCGATAGAAACCACTTAGCAAATACAATGAAGAATATGATAGAAACTTATAACCTTGAAATTGCGAGATGGGCAGATGCAGGATGTCCGAAAGACATAGATAGTTTCGTGCTAGCTGACGAGGCTAAAATCAAATGGAGCAATACCCTAAAGATTCAGCTAGCACGGCAAGCTAAGACCCATTTTAGGACTATTGCCATTCTCCCAGCGCTTTACAGACCCTTTTGCAAACAATATCTTTACCTCGACAATATCATGATTGATCGTAGGGGACTATTTTCTACAATTTTGCCTACCTCAAATAGTAAACTTGAGAATACAATAATTGTTGTAAGTGATCATGGTAGTCGCTCACCATTTAGTGTTATTGCTACTAATATTTTTCCTGACTTGCATTTGCTAGCTACAACCGACGCATTCCAATGTTTCCCCTACTACACCTATGCCGAGGATGGGAGCAATCGGCGCGAGAACATTACCGATTGGGCGTTGGAGCAGTTTCGGGCGCGGTATGGTGAGGAGGTGAGCAAGTGGGATATCTTCCACTCAGTCTATGCCATGCTGCACCATCCGCAGTATCGCGAGCGTTACGCTGAGAACCTCAAACGCGACCTGCCGCATATTCCCCTGTTGAAGCGTGTTGAGGCGTTTACAGAGACGGTCAGGCTGGGACGGGCACTGATGGATCTGCATGTGAACTATGAGCAGCAGCCGGAATATCCGCTCACGCCGCTTGAGGATGAGAGTGTGCCCTATGAGCAACTGACCTATGTGGAGAAGATGAAGCTCACGCCTGACCGCACAGCGCTGGTGGTAAGCAAGGGACTGACGTTGGCGGGTCTGCCTGTGCGTTGCTTCGAGTATCGCCTGGGCAATCGTCCGGCGCTGGAATGGGTCATTGACCAGTATCAGGTCTCCAAGGATGTGCGCAGCGGGATCAGCAGCAACCCCAACCGCGTGGACGACCCAGAGTATATCGTGCGCTTGGTCAAGCAGGTTGTGACGGTCAGTGTGCGCACCGTCGAACTGGTTGAGGAGTTGGCGCGGGCTGTGATGTTGGAGGATTGGCTGGGGGATGTCACATTTTGATGGAGAGCAGACTCTCTGGCAGCGGACCTTCTTTTTTCGCCTGATGGCAAACTCCACCAGGCGAATTTGCTGGAAGCCATGCGCTCGCCTCCGTCTCCTGACAAAGACCCATTGCCAGGGTGAACAAACCCTCCTATAATGGGAGCATCTTAGTTTATAACACGTCTAAAGGATGCTTTTATGCAAATTGAAGGGACATATACACTGCAAGCGCCACGAGAAGAGGTGTGGAGCTGCTTGATGGACCCGCAAACCATCCAGCATACTTTGCCTGGCCTTGAGCGGTTAACGAAAATTGACGAACAGACGTATGCTTTTGCGATCCAGATACGACACGCGCCCCTACGCGGAACGTACGCGGGGCGCGTCACACTTCTGGAGCAGAGCCATCCTTCCTCGTATCGTCTAAAAATTGAGAGCGAGGAGCAGGCGCAGACGTTTGGTTCTGAGTGCGATGTGCATCTGACAACCCATAATGAGAATACCGTTGTGAGCTATCAGGGCACATTGCAGCTTGGGCACAGCGGGACGTTGATCCCCGCATCGCTGGTCAAAGCCACGATCAAGATGCTACTCCAGCAGTTTTTCACCACGCTGACCGATCAGTTGCGTACTGAGAAGGGCGAGCCGGTTTACGTTACGACGCTGGAAGAGATGTACGAGATGCCCTTTATGGAGGAGCAGACCAGCGAGCAACTGCTCCTGACGCACCGAGGGAGTTCACCATCCCTATTGCATCGGCTGGTGCGTCTGGCGGGACTGGGCCAACAGCACGCAGAGTTGGAAGAACAATGGGTGCGGCGTCTGCGCCAGTTTGGCTTTGTGGCGATCCTACTGCTGCTGGTCTGGGTTGGCACACGCCTGCCGAGAAAGCCCGCGCCTCGATCATAGTCAGAGAGGGATACCCATTGTAGCGTTGTTGCGAAACAATAACGTTACAATGGGTATCTCTGGCAAAGAAACTATTCACTCACCCATAAACGAACGTAGGCGTGCCCGCCAGTCATTGTCATCATCGTCAGTCTCAGGTGTCTCATTGGCTGCGGACTCGCCAACGCTCCAACTGCGTGTCCCGTCAGCACCGCGTGCGGGCGTTGCCCACTGGCCGCGTGGCTCTTTGGGGCCAGAGAAATGTAGCGCGGTAGAGGCAGCCTTACGCACATCGTGAACGGGGTCTTGCAACAGAGGCGAGATCAGTTCATTTGCCTCTTCACCACCAATCCTGCTTAACGTGCGTATCGCGCCGGATCGTTCATCGGCGGTGGCACCCTGCAACAGCGCCTTGATCTCCGGCAGTAGTTCTGTCAGAGAAAGGTCGGTAATCAGGCGTAACAGGCGACTCTTGCGCATGGGATGAGTGAGCGTCGCAAGCGCCTGCCGGCAGTCGTCAGCAACCTGCGCTTGGTCGCGCAGTTTCCCATCTTTGAGAGCTTCGGCAACGGCGACATCGGCGGGCATGGGCTGCGAACCACGTAGAAACGGCTCAATCCAAGTGGCGACTGGTTCTGCTAAGTTTGTGCTCTCGTGGAGACGCAAGGCCCAAGCAAAATGCTCCTGGAGCCAGTAATAGAGCGCCAGAGTCATCTCTGCATCGCGGGCAGCATAGGCGATCATAGCCGGAGGCAACGGACGGCGCGTCCAGTCGGTGCGCTGCAAACTCTTATCGAGGCGCATGTTGAAAGCCCGCAGCAGCATGGCCGCCAGGGACGATTCGTGCTGGCCGAAAACTGAACGGCTGGTGGCTTCCAGATCGTAGTAATGGGCCACATTCACGCCGCGCTCGTCCATCACACGCAGGTCGGCACCAGCACCATGCAGCAGTACCAGACACGCGGGATCGTCTACCACCGCGTTCAACGGTTCCAGATTGCGCAAACGCAAAGCATCCACCACAAAGCACTGACCATCGATAGCCAGTTGGAGCAAGGCCAAGCGCGGCCCCGATGCATCGCTACTCTGCATATGCGAACGGGCCTGGGTAAATTCCGCGTCAATTGCCACAACAGGCGCTTTTTTGAGCTGCTCAAACGCTAGCAGTAATTGTTCAGGGCGATCAACCCAGACGCGTTGACCCCTGGTGGGGATTTGGCCGAGTGGGGGAGTGGTTCCCAGGTATCCCTCTTGGACCCTGTTCGTATCTCCATGCTCCTCTGATGATGCTTTGTTACTCAATGCGGTCCCTTTTTCTAACAGGTAGACTAGGAGTGAGATTTTTCTAAGAGCAACTATAGCAGATTTTCGCCGTGGCGCATAGAGTGGCAGTAATCTTGTCAATGCCTCATGCAGACTCGCCCAGCACAGTGTATCATATAAAGAGAGAGCATACCCAGATTGTAGTCGTGTGGTGAGAGGAGGCGTTGCAACATGTCGTACGAGAACGAACCGACCCAAAAACTCTCCCCTAAACCCTGGCAAACCACACGCAAACATATTCCACTCTCTCCTATGCCCGCGCTCGAAGAACTGGTTCCTCGGCACCGCTGGGGACCAGAGCAGGTCAACCAACCAACCGAACCCATTCCGCTCCTGCACGTTCTGCCAGCGCGTACACACCCGGCAGAGAGCGCTGGAACACCGCTAACCGAACTAGCCAACACGCGGGCCTTTGTTGATAAGCGCAAATCCCGTCCCAGGATCAAGTCGCTCAAGAAACCGCAGCAACGTCCGCGCCGCCGCTCGCCGATGTCGCTCTCGCTTCTGCTTTTGTTGCTGCTCTTGGGCGGACTGAGCTTCTCCGGCTGGTATTTCATCGAGACGACTATTCTCGGACCCTTGGCACAGTTCTTTCACCCCATTGGGTCAGGCGGCTCCATCGATGGGCGTGCCTGGAATCTTCTGTTGTTGGGTAGCGACAACGATGCCAAATATGTTTTTCCCAACGTGCTCACTCAGGTTGTGATGGTTGTGCATGTCGATCCCGTGAATCAAAGCGTCTCCCTGGTCTCCTTGCCCCGTGATTCCTGGCTTCCCGTATCAGGTCAAGCTGGTTTGCACAAACTCGACCAGGCTTTTTTTCTGGGTGCCACGTCGAAACATAGCTTTAATACTGGTGTGCGAGTGGCTCGCGCGACCATCGAGCACGATTACGGCATTGCCATTGACCGCTACATTTGGGTTGGTTTAGGAGGCTTCGCCAAAGTAATCGACACGCTAGGCGGTATCGATATCGACCTGACGCACCCGTTGTTGGACGGTACCTATCCAGATGACACGGGGCCAGCAGCCAACCCACACGATCCCTACGCCTTTAAGCGTCTCTACTTGCCGCCTGGACCTCAGCATTTGAATGGCGAGGGTGCGCTCGAATACGTGCGTTCGCGTCACGCCGATCTTGTCGGGGATATCGGGCGTACACAACGTCAGCAAGAAGTAGTAACAGCGCTGAAAGGCAAGCTCAACGCTACAAGTCTCTTCGACCATTTGCCCCAACTGCTCCACGATCTCGCAGGCAAAGTCTACACAGACCTCAGCCAGAACGAGCTACTCTCTATGGGCAATTTTGCCCGCAACCTCGCTCCACGCGCCATCTCGCGCATCACCCTTGGTCCCGGCTCTGGCCGTTTGGATTACGGCACCCTCACCCAGATCAACGATCCAGACCAGGGTACATTACAAGATATCGTCATTCCCAACTGTGCCAACATCCAACCAACGATCAACAAGATTTTTGGGTTGGGAGATGTACAGAGTTGCCAGATGAGCGGACCTGGCGGCTAACGCTGCTCGGCGGCTTTTACCAGGAGTAGCTATAGTGCCGAATACGCGTATATGAGTGAAACCCCAGGCGGCGATAGATGCCATCGCTCATCTCCGTCGGGGACAAAATGACGATCCGATAGCCCGCACGTCTGGCTTCCTCGATGGCGTGCAAGACCATAGCTCGCGCAATGCCGTGTTTGCGTGCCTCTGGTAGCGTTGTCACACCGTAAATGCCCGCCACCCCGGCGTGCAACAACAACGACGTTGCAGCCACTGCTTCTCCCTTCCACCAGCCTGCCCAGTGCCGCCAGACCGTGCCTGAACCGAAGCTCGCGCCCACATACATCTCGTAATAGTTTTGTGCCATCTCTTCTGACGACCCAAAACCCTCGATCTCCATGTATTTCAAGATCTTTGCATCCTCAACATTGGTGATTTCGCGAATCTCCAAATCTTCTACACGCTCTTCTTCAACCTGCAACGTCTCTACATCCAGCGCCATGCCGATATTCTCGTCACTGAGCTTGGTAAATCCACAGTTTTCCAGATAGACATCCATGTTTGCTGGCTGTGTATCCTGGCCTACTGACCAGCCAATTTTGCCAACCTGTTTCTCCTGAAAATAGCGCAGCACTGCCTTGATCTTGGCCTCACTATACTCCGCCTCCGAACTATGCAGATGTGTGCGCAGAATTCCATTCAAATACGCCCGCCCGGTGAGAAATCCCTCAACTTCCCCATCGTTGTAGACCTCTCCACCCGCCAACACGCGCCCGAAGTACAGCATCTCCTCTTCCAGATTTGCTTCCAGGGCCGCGATCATGCTGGGTGTCCCCAGCGTTTGCACGATTTCATCCATGCTGCTTGCCTCCTCCTCGTTTACATAGTGTCGCGTGCACAATCTATGCTATGAGTTCGTTAGAAAATATTCCTGCAAGATGTTTCTTCATCCATGCTTATTCTACACCTCCTATTGCGCCTGCGTACGTGGCAAAGTCCTTTCGTTCCAACTCAACCAGCCAGAACGCTTGCCTATTGTCTAACCAAAATGTGGCGATAGATGTAAGAAAGTAGAAAGGAAGGGATAACCTGATGCATGATATCGTTATGACTGTCCAATGCCCTGATCGTTGGTGCGAAATTTTGCCCAACGATCTCGCTATGGCCGAATACCTGGTGGAAGAACTCGTCGCGCATGTGCTCTCCACGCTTTTTCAGGTTGTGCTGATTGAAGATATCTCTCTTATTTCTCTGCCCGTTCCTGTTCATCAAGATGCGTTGATTACCCTCTCACTGCATGCTCTGGGTGATGATCCTCTGCCACCAGTTGCCCGCGATCTTTTCGATTATACCATTGAAGAGCGTCTCTCCTGTGCCCTCGTCGAGATCCTTGGCTCGCTGCATGTGGAACGCTTCGCTGTGTGCTAAGACTCGACTTCGACAATTCGATAGGTGTGGCGAATGTGCGCGGTCTTCTCCAGCATGACGCTAGCTCCGCAGTACTTCTGCTCGGTCATCAAGAGTGCACGTTCAATGATCTCCGGCTTGAGTGCTTTACCTGTAATAATATGCTCTACTGTAATTTCAGTAAATACTTGTGGGTGCACTTCCGCTCGTTCTCCGTGAATTTTGATCGCGTAATCTCGCACATCCTGCTTACGTTTGCGCAGAATTAGTAGCGTGCTCATGCCTGCACAGCCAGCCAGCCCAACCAGCAGCATCTCCATCGGTTGTGGTCCTGTGCCTTCGCCGCCAGCACCAGCCGCCATATCCAGACGGATCTCGTAGCCCGATCCCGTCTCGACATCGAAGCGCATCCCGCCTGCCAGCTTTGCGCTTACATCCAGCTCTTTCGTCATCGTTGCTCCTCTTTGGTGCATGGCAACTTTTCTGTCGCTTCTTGCACAGTATGAGTACACGGAATTATGCCATACTGAGTGCGCGAAAGCAACCGTACACTTTGCATGATCCGCTTGTTCGTGCCCGTCTCTTCATAATACAGAGGAGTATTCTGTGCGCCTTGCATACCCCTTTGTCAGGGTAATACACAGCAACAAACGGCTAACATGTTATGAACGTGCTAGAATAAGGACGCTAGTACATGCACGTTTTTGTGTGAAAAAATGTGCGAGTCTTTGAGAAAAACCATGCACCAGTTCAAACATATCATATTACTTGGTTTGAGGTTGAAACGGCCCTGGAAGCGTTATCTTTGGGATTCATTGCTCGCTCTGGTTGGCTCGTTGGCAGTGACTCTGTTTATCTATGGCTTGCATCTCTATCCGCGTATACCCAATATTTCGCTGATCTACCTGATCGTGGTGCTGGCTCTGGGTAGCACACGAGGACTTTTCGCCGCCGTCTTGGCTGCGGTTGTAGCCTTTTTGGGCTTCGATTTTTTCCTGGAGCTGCCGCTTTACATGTTTACCATAGAACGCCCAGAGGAATGGCTGGCTCTGTTTATTTTTTTGTGTACGGCGATTATCACCGGGCAATTGGCCTCAGCTTTGCGTTTACGTGCGGAGCAGGCTCGCGAGCGTGAACGTGAGACGCGCACTCTCTACGAGTTGGTGCGCGATACGAATAATGAAGAGGATCTGGATCACCAACTTGGCATGGTGGCACAGATGGTTGTTGAGGTATTTTCTGTTCGTGGTGTACGTGATTGCGCTATCTTATTGCCAGATGAGCATGATCGGCCTATATTACGTGCTAATGCACCCAAGCCTGTGATGCATATGCAACTTAGCGCAGATGAATTGACCACAGCAGCTTGGGTTATGCGCGAGGGGCAGACAGTCGAATTTTATGACCATGCCCACAATTCTCGCAAGTTGGGCGGCTATTCGCCGCGTGTGGTGATTCGTAGCACAAACATGCAGTTCGCTTCACGCAGCTATCTTAGTCTTTTCCCACTCAAAACCAGCCAGAAGGTCGCGGGAGTGCTGTGTGTGTTGATAGAAGAAGATCCACGTCTCTTTTCGCGTGAAAAACGCCTGGGCAGTGCAGCAAACCGCTCTGATCCGCGCTCCACCTTTTTCTGGGCGTTTCTCGATCAGGCCACCTCGATGATCGAACACGCCCGCTTGCGCCGCGAAGGTCTGCAAGTGGAGATTCTGCAACGGACAGATGTCCTGCGTGCTGCTCTGCTCTCTTCGGTTTCGCATGACCTGCGCACGCCGCTGACCTCGATTAAAGCTGCGGCCAGCAGTCTCCTGCAAGATGATGTACAATGGGACGACGAGACCCGGCGCAGCTTTCTGTTAGCGATTGAACATGAGGCTGATCGTCTCAATCGGCTGGTGGAGAATTTGCTAGATATATCGCGCATCGAGGGTGGAGCACTGCACCCCGAAAAAGAGTGGTATCCCATCGATGAACTGCTCCACGATGTGCTCAGTCGTATGCAGCGGCTTTTGCAGGGACGCTTGGTGGTGACAGATTTGCCTACCGATCTGCCCCCGGTTGAGCTGGATTATCTGATGATCGACCAGGTGGTGACGAATGTGCTTGAGAATGCCGTACGTTACACTCCAGCCGGTTCACCCCTTGAAATTGCGGTTTCTGCTACCGCGAGCGAGATGCTGGTTTCGCTGGCTGATCGCGGTCCCGGCATTCCACACAACGATCTGGAACGTATTTTTGATAAGTTTTATCGTGTGTTGGGCCACGCACGAAAAACTGGCGGTACAGGCGTGGGCCTAGCTGTGTGTCGTGGCCTGATCGAGGCGCATGGTGGGCGTATCTGGGCGACGAATCGCTCAGACGGTGGCGCGTTATTTCGCTTCACGTTGCCATTGCATCCGCCTGATGGCTATACTGACGGAAATAGGGGGAATGCTGTTCATGAGTAAAAGTGGCGCACGTATTCTGGTCGTCGATGATGAGATAGAGATCCTGCGTGCTCTCCAGCGCAACCTGGCTGCGCACGGCTACGAGGTCTTTACGGCTAGTAGTGGCGAACAGGCGTTGGAGGAGATTGCCATGCATCGTCCCGACCTGATGCTACTCGATCTTGGCCTGCCAGGACTGAGCGGCCTGGATGTGTGCAAACAGGTACGGGCTGAATCAAGCCTGCCTATAATTGTTGTCTCAGTCAAAGATACCGAACGCGATAAGGTTCTGGCTCTGGACCTTGGCGCGGATGACTATATTTCCAAACCCTTTGGCATGGATGAGGTTCTGGCGCGTATCCGTGTTTCTTTACGTCATAGTGCCCAGATCCAGGCTGGCACTGAGCCAATCTTTGTGGCTGGTCCCTTAAAGGTTGATTTTGCCCAGCGCGAGGTGACTGTTCATGCTGTAGAGGTCAAGTTGACCCCCACCGAATATGATCTACTCAAAGCCTTAATCAAAAACACTGGGAAGATTATGACACGTCAGATGTTGCTCTCTCAGGTATGGGGAGTTGGCTATGGCGCGGACTCGCACTACCTGCATGTCTACATCGGCCAGTTGCGTCGCAAGATCGAGCCAGATCCAACACACCCCCGTTTTATCCTCACGATCTCTGGCGTGGGTTATCGCTTTAGCAGCGACGACGACTGAGAAACATTTCTTGAGCAAATATTTAGCATCCTCTTCTCTCTCCTGAGCGCCCATTTATGCAGACGCGTCTATACTTACTGTGTATCTGGAGGTTTTTATGGATGCAACGACTCGGCTGCTCCTCCCATTTACCGAGGAGATCGACCCATTGGCGTTGGACTACGCGGTTCAGATAGCGAAGCAGCACCAGGCAACGCTCGTGCTTCTCGCGCTGATTCCTGTTCGCTCTCAGCGGAATGTGCGCATGGAACTCATCCAACAAGCACAGGATTTTCTTGTGTTGACGAACCGCAAAGCCAGCCGACAGGGTGTACCAATTGAAATGACTCAGCTCTATACACGGGATGCTGTACGGAGTATCGAGGCTTTTGCGAGCGAAATGCATTGCGAAGCAGTGCTGCTCTTTTTGTACAACACGTGCGAGGTTTTGCTGGGGTACGCGGAAAGCAGTGCTTTGGTGGATCATGGGGTCTGCAACGTACATGTAATCATTTTGCCACAGAAGCGTGCACGCATGGCTGTGAATCTATCCCCTGGACGTGCCATTGTGCAGATACCAGGACGCCTGCTCACTTTTCCTGCACGACCTGCTCGCGCCTTGTGAGAACAACTTCGCTGGAAGCGATTTTCGGATGACTAACGTCACATTACAGCAAGAAGGAACAATTCATGAACCAGCGTGAACCCCAGAAGATGCCAGGGGGATCTGACGGGACTAGTAATACAAATCAGGAGCAGGCATCTTTAACAGATGATCCTGCTCTTTTACGACGTATGGAAGTGCGCCAGGGCAAATTTCCCGGCCAAGAACGCATTCGTATCGTGCGCCCCCGCCACACGTCCTTAGAGCACGTCAATACTGGCCTGCTCAAAGCCACCGAGGCCAGTATGGCCCCTACTGGCGGTGTTGGCAAGGCCATCTATCGCACCAAACGCTTCTTAATTGGTAATCCGCTTTCAAACGAGCAATCTATCCACGAGCGCCTGACCAAATTCAAGGCGCTGGCTGTGCTCTCCTCGGATGCTATTTCGTCTGTGGCCTACGCAACCGAACAATGTATGATTATCCTGGTCCTGGCTGGTACTGTAGCTTTAGGTAGCCTAATACCCATCACCATCGCAATTATTGCGCTGCTGGCAATCGTTGCGCTCTCTTACAGCCAAACCATCCCAGCCTATCCTAACGGAGGCGGCTCGTATATCGTGGCGAAAGATAATCTGGGCAACTTGGCCGGACTGATTGCTGCGGCTTCTCTTCTGATCGACTATGTGTTAACCGTAAGTGTGAGTGTAACTTCAGGTGTGCAAAACTTACTCGTCACGTTCCCCGCATCTATCAACACCACAACCACGCTTGTATGGATTGATATTCTGGTCATTGTAATCATTACCGTCGTCAACTTGCGCGGCATTCGCGAGTCAGGTTCGGTGTTTGCTCTCCCAACTTACTTCTTCATCGCCAGCGCCTTTCTGATGATTATTGTGGGTGCCTTCCGAGGCTTCACCGATCCTCATATGCATCAAGCGTTTGCCAATCTCCCAGCTACCTCAGAAAAACTGAGTATCTTCTTGGTTTTGCGTGCGTTTGCCTCTGGTTGTTCGGCCATGACCGGGACGGAAGCAATCTCAAATGGCGTACCAGCCTTTAAGAAGCCAGAGGCACGCAATGCCAGGACAACGTTGATTTGGATGGCGACCATTCTGGGTTTGCTGTTCGCCGGGATTACGCTGCTCACCGTGAGATTCGGACTTACTCCCGATCCACTGCAAAAGGTGACACTGATTTCTAAGGTCTCAGCGGAAGCCTTCAACGGCACCTCACTAGCCTTTATGGTCCCGGTCTTCCAGGTGGCTATCCTGCTGATCCTGGTGCTAGCTGCTAACACGAGCTACGCGGACTTCCCGCGCCTAGCTTCGCTGCTGGCCCGTGACCACTACTTGCCGCATCAGTTTGCCTTCCGTGGTGATCGCCTAGCCTTCTCTATCGGCATTATCTTCCTGGCGATTATGGCCAGCATATTGCTGATTGCCTTTGGTGGCTCTACATCCAGCCTGATCGACCTTTACGCAGTGGGAGTGTTTATCTCATTCACGCTCTCGCAAAGCGGCATGGTGCGCCATTGGTGGCACCTGCGCGGGCAGCAGCGGAACTGGCAACGCAGCATACTCATTAACGGCCTGGGTGCAATCACGACGTTCCTGGTGGCCGCCATCATCACCTACACAAAATTCATCTCTGGTGCCTGGATCGTGGTTATCCTGATCCCCTTGCTGGTCCTGATGTTCCTGGGCATCCATCACCACTACACCAAAGTGGAGAGCGAGCGTACAACGAACATCCCGCCCAGTCCCTCGGAGATCAAGCACCTCTTTGTTGTGCCTATCGCGAGTCTGGATGCGGTCTCAGTTCAGAGCCTCTCCTATGCTCGCTCGATCTCCAAACGTGTGATCGCGGTGAATGTTGCCATTGATGAGGAGGATGCCCACAAGCTCCGCGAAACATGGGTGCAGTGGGTAAAACACATTAGCCTAGAGGAGAAGCTAGAGTTGGTGATTATTGAATCACCCTACCGCTCACTCGCTGGTCCGCTATTGGCCTACATCGATGCTATTCACGAACTGTATGCTGACGTGACTCTGACTGTGCTGCTACCTGAATTTGTGGTCAGCCATTGGTGGGAGCATATCCTCCACAATCAGACAGCCCTGCGCCTGAAAGCAGCCCTGCTTTTCAAGCCCGGTATTGTCGTAACCAATATGCCACAGCATGTCGTAAGTAAGGTTAGTTAAGGTTGATATTCAGCAAGGATTTGGTCTCTTGAAAGGGATCAGATCCTTGGCTAAAGCCTGACACTCCTCCGTTTGATCGCTCATTCTTGTCCCACTAAAAGCTGTACCAATACGTATGCATGTGTTTTTCCCCAAGAAATAACTGATCCATCGATGAACAGAGCAAAGTAGTATGGTATTTTTATCCTATCATATAGTACTCTATACCAATTTCCCCAAAGTAATGGTATACTTCGATCAAGATGAATGCATTTGTAGAAAGTTGTTGATAAGAGTCTATCAGTAACGGTTCTCATTTCATCGAGCGCCCACATTTTTTTATTGTTTATAGGGAAGGAACCAGAGGCGTACGACCGCATAGATGCGAGAGGCTCACACGCCACCCCTTCTCATTTTAGCGCCCACATTTTGTCTTGTTTGTATGGAGACAAACAGTAGTACGCAACCGCAAAGATGCGGGAAATATGCGTACTACCACTTATTCTCGCATCTGCATTTTTTTATTGTTTGGATGGAGGGAACCAGCAGTGTGCGACCGTAGGGATACGGCAAATTCGCACGCCTTCTCAGCTCCTCCATCTCGGCTATCAGGAGATGGAAACCTACGATGTCCACATCTATTCCTCTCAAGCGCTTCGTGGCGCCAGCACTTGTTGCTCTGGTATTTTCCCTGGTGTTGCTTGGCTTTGGCGCTGGGAGCGGGAACTCCGCTTCTGCGGCAAGCGTATCTGCTAATACGGCCTTTACCCAAGCTGCCAGCGAAAGCGGTGTGCCCGCTAATTTGCTCAAAGGACTCTGTTACATGGAAGGTCGCTTGAGCATGCATGGTGGGAGCGCCAGTGTTGACAATGGTTATGGCTGTATGCATTTGGTCAAGAATAAGCACGCTGACACCCTCGATCAGGCTGCTAGTCTGCTGCATGTGAGCGTAAACCAGGTCAAGAGCGATCTGACCACCAACATTCGTGGTGGTGCTGCTGTCCTGCACGCGGAAGCTGTGCAGACCTCCAGCACACACAGCCTGCCCACAAGCTTGGCTGGCTGGTATGGTGAGGTGGCGAATTACAGCCATGTCACCCTGCATGCCACGGCAGTATCCTATGCCGCTGCGCTCTTCAAGATCCTCAACAACGGTTTCAATGCGCAGACCGACACTGGCGAGATGGTGACGCTGGCTGCGCAAACGGTCAAGCCGGATGTTGCGAGTGCTGCGACTGTTACCAATAGCGACCCGCTTCCTGGCGGGTGTAGCGCCACTCCGACTGGTGATTATCCAGGCGCAGTGAACTGCCTGCTCGACCCGAACATTTTTGACTGCTCGCTGCCACCGACGCTGTATCCCCCTTGCGGTTATGAAGATCGCAATTCTTACAGTCCTACGATGCCAGTGAACTTCATCAACATTCATGACACCGAGGGGTCGCTGCAGAGTGCCCTCAGCATTTTCCAGGATACCGACCCGACCACGTCTCATGGTGTTGGTATCAATTATATTGTTGATAACGATGGCACGGTCTATCAGATGGTGCCTGACGCTGCTTTCACCTATAATATTGGCAATTATTGGTACAATCAGCGTTCTCTCGGTATCGAGCATGTTGGCTTCGACGCTACAGGTTTCCAGTGGTATAACGCGTCTCAGTATCTCGGTTCAGCCAAACTGGTTGCCTATCTGCTCACGAAGTTTAACCTGCCACTGGACCGCGCACATGTCGTGGCTCATGGTACCGTTCCTACACCCTTCTATTCAGGCGGACCAAACCACGTCGATCCAGGACCATACTGGATGTGGGACTACTACTTCAAGCTGATCCACGAGCAAGGTGTGGCCTACCCCAAAGTGGGACATACCGCCAATACCATCGAGTTGCACACAAAAAACCGCTTGAGCAAAGGTGGCGTTGAAACGCCTGGCGATTTCAATTTCTACTCCCTGTACAATGGACCAAGCACAGCTTCCGGCCTGATTCCGCAATTGAATGGCGGCACAGATGTTACCGACGAAACCGGTAATGTCGAGACAGGTATAAGCTACTATTACCTGGCCAAAGTCAAAGATCCTGCTGGCACACGCGATACCATGTACGAGATCTGGTATGGCGAGTACGATCAAGTCAACGCCAATCCAACCAGTAGGTTCCAGGATGGGAAACTGGCTTGGTTAGCGGTGCCTCCTGGTGTTGGAACAGAGGGTTCTGGCACTATTGTGAGTCTCAATCAGAGTGGTGCCTCTCAGGTCTTTGTTGATGGCGAACCCACCAACGGAGATATTGCTGGCGGTGCGCCGAATGGTGCGTTGTTTGTCTCAGCATTTACCTATGTTGATGCATCGAACAACCTGTGGTATGAGATCAACTTCAACCATCGTCAAGCCTGGGTTCTGGGTAGCTATGTCACAGTGGTACACGCTGCACCAGCAGAGTAAGTATCGCTTCATCTGTTCCTACCTGTTTGTTTCTAAGGCAAGTTTGCTTGCCTTAGAAACAAACATTCTCCTCTCTTTCAATAAAGGTCAATTTTTACCTCCTACATTTGCCCCTCCCTCATAAATGACACCACCATCATCGTATCACCCATTACTTTCTGGCTACAGTATAGTTTTCTATACCAATATGCCAAAATTAATGCTATACTTCGGGTAAGATGAACGCGCTGGGAGAATGATATTGGTAGATTTCTATTGATATTGCTTCTTCTTTCTTTCATCTTGCGTCCGTGTTTTTTTTTATTGGACGGATGGAGGGAACCAGAGGCGTGCGACCGTAGGGATGCGGTAAACTCGTACGTCCCCCTCAATGCTCGCGCCCATGTTTTTTTTATTGTGTGGATGGAGGGAACCAGAAGCGCCCGACCGCAGCGATGCGGAGAATTCGTGCACCTTCTCAGCTCCTCCATCTCGGCTATCAGGAGATAGAAACCTACGATGTCCACATCTATCCCTCTCAAGCGCCTCGTGGTGCCAGCGCTCGTCGTCCTGGTATTTTCCCTACTGCTGATTGGCTTCGGCTCTGGGGGCTTGACTGCTGCTTCTGCGGCAGGAGTATCTGCCAATACTGCCTTTACCCAGGCTGCCAGCGAAAGTGGTGTTCCTGTCAGTGTGCTCAAAACTCTCTGTTATATGGAGGGTCGCCTGAGTATGCATGGTGGGAGTCCTAGTATCGATAATGGTTACGGTTGTATGCATCTGGTCAAGAACCAGCACGCTGACACCCTTGACCAGGCTGCCGGTCTGCTGCATGTGAGCGTGAACCAAGTCAAGAGCGATCTGACCACCAACATTCGTGGTGGCGCTGCTGTCCTACACGCGGAAGCTGTGCAGACCTCCAGCACACACAGCCTGCCCACAAGCTTGGCTGGCTGGTATGGTGAGATTGCGAATTATAGCCATGCCACTCTGCACTCCACTGCATTGATGTATGCAGATGCATTTTACAAACTGCTCAACAGCGGTTTTAATGCGCAGACCGACACTGGCGAGTTAGTGACGGTGGCTGCACAAACGGTCAAGCCGGATATTGCGACTGCGGCTGCTTTCTCAAATAGCGCCACGCTTCCTGCCGGGTGTAGCGCCATCTCGACTGGCGATTATCCCGCCGCAGTGAACTGCATCCTCGATCCCGCTATCTTCGACTGTACACCAGCAACTGCGGTCTATCCACCCTGCAACTACGAACAGCGCACTGATGCGGGCTATCCGTTGCCAGTGAACTTCGTGGTTATTCATGACACCGAGGGGTCGCTGCAGAGCGCTCTCGATGTTTTCCAGAATACCGATCCTAAAACATCTCATGGTTCCGCTGCAAATTATATCGTTGATTCTGATGGCACGGTCTACCAAATGGTTCATGACGTTGCTTTCACGTATAACGTTGGCAATTATTGGTATAACCAGCACTCGGTAGGTATCGAGCATGTTGGTTTCGATGCCACGGGTTTCCAGTGGTATAACGCAGCCCAGTATCTCGGTTCTGCCAAACTGGTTGCCTATCTGCTCACGAAGTATCACATTCCGTTGGACCGCAACCATGTTGTGGCTCACGGCACAGTGCCCGCGCCTTTCTCTGGCGGGATCAATCATGTCGATCCAGGACCATACTGGATGTGGGACTATTACTTCGATCAGATCCATCAGCAAGGTGTGGCCTTTCCCAAAAAAGGACATGTCAGGCATACGGTTGAACTGCACACGAAAAAATACCTGAGCAAAGGTGGTATCGAATCACCTGCCGATTTCAACTTCTACTCCCTGTATAATGGCCCCAGTACAGCTTCTGGTCTGATCCCACACGCGAGTGTTGGCACAGATATTACGGATGAAACCGATAATATCGAAGCGGATATGACGTACTACTATGTCGCCAAGGTCAAAGATCAGGCCGGGACAGGCGATATGATGTATGAAATTTGGTATGGTGAAGCGGACCATGTCCAAGATCCTACCTACCCTTCAGACTCCACCTACTATGCCGATGCAAAGTTGGCTTGGGTGGCCGTGCCTCGCGGTACGGATGTCACGGAAGGCATGGACACGCTGGTGACTCTCAAGCAGAGTGGCTCGGCTGTAGCTGATGTCTTTGGTGATCCGATCACCAGGACAGATGGTCTCTTCCTGATTGGCGACGCGCCAAATGGTGCGGTGTTTGTTTCAGGCTATAAGGTTGTTGAGGATGGAGCTACTGCCGTTTGGTATGAGATCAACTTCAACCATCGCCAAGCCTGGGTTCCTGCTAGCGAAGTCACAGTCGTGCATACCGCATAGTCTAGCGTCTGTTTCGTCGAGATGGAGATGTACTCCAGCTTGACGGTTTGGAAAGCCAGGGTGTAGTGATCTGGCACCGATCACTACACCCTGGCTTTCCTATTGTTCCCCTTCGCACGCCTGAGTTTTTCCAGCGGGCTTATAGTGAAAAGGACACACAGATATTCCTGATTGCCGCAGGCAGTGGGGAAGCTTGAGTAGTTTCCGCAGGTAGTTTCCGAAAGGTGAAAGAGGCGATGCAAGGACAAGGCTTTTCCCTAGATGCGATCCGCAAAATGGTTGAGGAGAAAGTATATGAGGCTGTGGAAGGCGTGGCTAATCGCATCCCCAATGGGCAACACTATCACGACCAGTTCCGCCAGGCCATCAGCGACGCGATGGACACGCTTCAGCAGCAGGCGCAAAGCCAGATGAGCAATAGAAGTGGTATGCTGGGCAACCTCGGTAATATGACGGGCAAACGCCCCAATCAGCCAGGCAATCCCCCTATCCACTAGCTGTCCAGGTTTTTTCGATATCATATCGAATAGGTCAGTTTATAAAAGAAAAACACGAAACTATTTATACACAATCGGCGTATAAAAGTGAGGTAGTGTGTTCTCTGGATGGAAGTAGATCGGCTTGGTACAGGAAAAATGAGATGTGGGAGCAATCAAACCATCTCCCCCTCCTTTTCCTACATGTTGCGGTGTTTTGGGTGTGTTACAAGGTTGAGTTGTGGTTGAATTGATAGGTGGTTTTGGGGTAGGGTTCACCTTTGCCTGTGTGGTTAGACATGTGGCGAGGGAATTTGCTTTGGGGTACTGCCAGCGTACTCCTTACAAGCGAGGGTTGGAGAGCGTGCCATCTCCAACCCTCGCTTGCTGTCCCGCGCCACGGGCTGATCCACGGTAGCTTTCTCTTTTTAGAGTCATTTGGCTTCGTCAGTATGTATTTTGTGCCTATTGGTCGTGTGTTCATAGTGCGAGGTCCACCAGAGGAAGAGCAGGATGGCTACTCCCAGGCCATACATGACGGTTGCGATGCCCAATGTATCGGCAATCAGGCCCGCAAAGAGCAACACCGGGATCGAGCCAGCATTATTGAGCATAAACTGGAACGAGAAGACGCGGGCGCGTTCTTCTTCGGGTGCTCGCTCCTGCATCACCGTTTGCGCTGGAATATTGATCATATCCAGCGCTACGCCCAGCACAAAGGCGGTTGCACCCACGATGAAGAACGACCACGTATGCAAGAAGCTGATCTGCTTAGTCAGGACTTGGCTGAGAGGGAGCATGACCAAACCCATCGCGGTTAGAATGCTGCCCACTGTAATACTAAAACCTTTGCCTAGATAACGCGTCAGCAGAGGCATAACGATGCCGCCCAGGACTAGCCCAAAGCCCGCAGGAGCGAAGATCAAGGTCAGGTTATCTACCGGCAGATGAAGCACCTGCTGCACAAAAGGTCCAGCCAGTTCACCGATCACGAGCAGCAGGATATTCACAAATGAGACTTGCAAGATGGAGATAAACAACCGCCTGTCCTTGCGCACAAACTCCCAAGTGCCCTTGATATCGTGTTGAACGATGGCCCACATCTCCTTGCCTAGCGATTTTGGCAAATTCTGTCCGTTATGCGCGACGGATTGCAGTTTGGTGCGTGGAATAGCCAAGACCAGCAGGGTGCAGAGCAGGTAGCCGATGGCGATCACGACAAAGAGCATATCATGAGGCGTCACGGTCACGCTGGCCGACCCCAGGTGTAAGGGAAAGGGCGCGAAAAGGCTCTCGATCAGACGCCCCAACAAGAGAAAACCGATAGCTTGCGCGATGTTTAGCGTGATGTTAAATAACGAGAGAGCCGGTACGAGATCCTTTTTGCCGACGAGTAAGGGAATAGCTGAAGCTTCGGCTGGCATAAAAAACTGCGTGACCATTGAGATCAAAAAGGTGAATAAGAATAGGAAGACCACCCCATGCGGGTTCCAGAGCAGGGCCACGACGATCAGCAGTGAGGCAATTGCACGCAACATATTACTGACCCACATCACCGTGCGTTTATCGAGATAATCCACGTACACGCCTGCCAACAAGCTGAACGGGACCGCTGGCAGGGTGAAGCACACGATAGCAATACCCACCATAACGGTTGATCCGGTGACTTCCGTGACAATCGTAATCAGGCCATAGTTGGCTGCGTTAAACCCAATCTGGGAGATGAGTTGTGCCAGCCAGATCAAAACAAATGCTCGATTCCTGAGCACATTGCGAAATGATCCCGTCTTCTCACTTTTGCTAGGCTGCTCTGACCCAGCAGGCCCGACATCCTCTTGCTTTTTTGTTGACATACGTTGAGTCATCCTCGTGTATTTCTGCTCTTACGATGTGCTAATCATACGACATGGCTCCATCCAATCCATCCCTCGTGCAAAAATTCTGGGAAGGCCAGGGGGAGATCCGGCACATTGCAGCGATGTATCTTCTTAGCAGGTACGTCGCTCAGTCAGTCCGCCGGGTTCTCGTTTCTTTCTCCTCGATTCGCTGGTCTGCTCATGGCGAACTCCTGACCGCATGGCGAACGTCCTTCGCTACGTTCGCCATGTTTATTGAAAAGTATGCCAGCGCTGTGAACTGATGTTGCTGTATCTCGACTGTATTGCGAGCCAATTCGTTTGTACTATCTCTACGGATCAGGCAAGGAGAAAGGACACAAGCCAATGCGTTGTATAGCGATTATCGACGATTCGGTGGTGGTGCGGAAGATCGTGGAGACGAGTATGAGCAGGATTGGCGTGAAGTGCCTCAGTTTTCGCGATGGCTACGAGGCGTTGCGGGCCTTTCAAACGCAGTTGAGCCGACCCCCTGATCTGGTTTTTCTCGATATCAATCTCCCCCTAATTGATGGCTTTGATTTGCTGCGTTTGCTCAAGAGTCATGCTGGTTTTGATCAGACAGTGATTGTGATGCTTTCTTCGCGTGATAGTGTCTTGGATCGCGTGAAGTGCCGTCTGGCGGGTGCTCGTGCGTATCTGGTCAAGCCGTTTCGCACACAAGATTTGTTGACCGTCGTGTCTTTGTATGTACCAATTTTTGATGGTGGGGTTGCTCGCCAAGCGAAGTAGCTTCACGCTGCATACATCGTGAGTGGGTGTACTGCAAGAATAAGAAGACTGGTATAAGACTGTCTTGTGCTTCAGGCAGGCTTCCAGGCAGCTTTTTTCGCTGGCTGATTGGGATGGCAAGACCCTATATCAAAAGATTAGCGGAAGTGAAGTAGGATGTCATGCAAAGCAGTGCCTACTATATTCTTGACTGTAGATGGAAAATGGGCGCGTTTCATAGTGTACGCCGGACGCCAGGCCGCGATGAGTTCAAGGGCAAGTGCGACAGGCGTGAATGATGGCGTACCTGATCCCTTTGGATGTAGTGCCGACCCTCGCGTCCGGCGTATGTAAAAAAAGGTTTTGTAGGTGTTTGTCGCTTGTAGCCTGAATTCGATATCCGGCAAGGCTTGCCTGCTGGAAAGGAGCTACCTGCTATGCAAACCATCGAGCATAATGTCAGCGAAGTTGCTCGCTTGCGCGAACAGATTGAGACACAGATGGTTGCGATGCGGCGCGGCATCTCCGGTTTTTCTTCCGGGACAGCCCGCCACGCTTTTATAAATGCACGTATGGAACGCATTGGGGTCTGTCAGGATAGCCTGGCGGGCCAGTTGGGCGAAGACGCTGCCAATATGCTTGTGTATAGGATCTATAACACGATTATGGATGCGCCTGAAAGGTAATGCAAGGAGTGAGTATGCCCCGTCTGCATCGTTCTCTGCTGCGCCGCTATCGGCTTTTTGCCCCGCGTCTGCTGCGTCTTGGTCTGCTTCTGCTGACCCTGCTGCTGCTCTGCGATGGGATCGCGGCTCTGCGTGTACCACAAATCCAGGCGGCGCTCGCGCTGAACATGCCACCTGCGCAATCAAGTATGCTCGCTCCTCTTATGGGCGATCAGCAGACGGTGCTGGCTAGCGATACGTTTCAACGCGCAGACCAGCCGTACTGGGGCACATCTTCCAGCGGCCAGAGTTGGCAAGCTGACGCACAGACGGATCGCAATTTTGCGGTTTCTGGTGCTGCGGGCCTCATCAATGCAGACCCAGCTTGCGCCTATTGCGAGGCCATTCTTGGACCGGTTGCGACCACTGTTGAGGTGAGCTTTAGTGCCTCGCTTAACTCCTATGATTCATCGGCTCTCTGCGCGATCCTGCGTTGGAATGGTCCTGATAATCTCTATAAGCTCATCTTGGATGGACAGACATTGACGGTGTGGCGCGTGATGGATGGCATGACCATTCCGCTGCAAAGTATCGCGTTTCCCGCCCGCGCTGAGGCACTGTATACGTTTCGTTTCCGCGCTGTTGGCTCGCAGCTTTCCGCTATGGTCTGGCCTACAGAGCAGCCGCCACCTACCAACTGGCAATTGTCGGTGCTGGATAGTGCGTTGAGCACTGGTCGCGTCGGAATTGGGGGTCTGGTCCAGAACGGGGGCCAGGTGAAGATTGCTACTTTTAGGGAGGTTGCTTTGTGATATCGCCGAAAAGACGCTCTGTGTCCTATGTGCTCCCAGAGATCGAGCACGCGACCATCTCTTTGCGCACCCAATTGCGTTTGAGTTACGAGACGTACGCCTGGTTGCGCTATCTGATCCTGGCTGGGCTGGCGTTGCTGGGTGTGTTCTTGCTGGTTCTGCCCGGCAGTTTTCCGCCACGCATTTTCGCGTTACTCTGGCAGGAGGCTCCTCTGGCTGGTCACTTGCTGGCCCTGCATGGCGCGGCGGCGTTTTTTGCGCTGCTCGCACTGCTGGTCCAGGCACTCACGTGGCTGCTGATCTGGGGGCTGTATCTCCATGTTTGCCGTATGCTCATCCGTTCAGCTTGGCGTCTCTATCACGCGCAAACCATCTTGGCTAGCGGCTGGTTGCCCTCTACGTCCCATACAGAGAAGGCGCGACAGGATGAACGCGTGCCTGATCCTTTTCATGCTCCAGGCAGACCGCCTGTGTATCCGACAGCAGGG
>JBDTBU010000289.1:0-10516 GCA_039923935.1 Ktedonobacteraceae bacterium
CATAGAAGGCGCTTGATCCTTCTAAGGCTGCACTTGGCTGCGTATAGTTCACATGGGGCGGCAGTTGTTGATGCCAGAGCGCCAATGCCGTCTTGATGAGCCCACTCACCCCCGCCGCACGGTCCAGATGTCCCACGTTTGGTTTGATCGATCCCAGCGCACAAAACGGCTTGCGCTGGGTTTGCCCCTCAAACACACGGCGCATGGCTTCCAGTTCCACAGCATCCCCCAGCCGTGTGCCAGTTCCGTGCGCCTCGATATAGCTGATGCTCTCAATAGGCACCTGTGCATAGCTCAAGGCTGCCTGAATCACGTTGGCCTGCCCCTCCAGTCCAGGGGCGGCGTAACTTACACGCAGACTACCATCATTATTCATCGCCGAGCCTCGGATCACCGCATAGATCTGATCGCCTTGTTCCAACGCCTCCCGGAAACGTTTCAGGACGACCACCCCGACGCCACTCCCCATCACGCTCCCCTGAGCCTGTGCATCAAAGGTGCGACAGACCCCATCGGGGGCGAGAATACTACCCTCTTCATATGTGTAGCCATATCCCTGTGGTACTTGTAGTGCGACGCCCCCGCCCAGCGCGATATCGCTCTCATAGTTGAGTAGGCTTTGGCAGGCCAGGTGTACCGCTACCAGCGAGGTTGAACAGAAGGTTTGCACGGCCACCGCTGGTCCTTTCAAGTTCAGTTTGTAGCTGACCATCGAGGCCAGTGAGTCCCGGTCATTGCCTGCATCTAACTGCAACTGACCTACCGCTTCCAACAATTCCTGCTGGGGGACCAGGTTGTGCATAAGGTAGGAACTAAAGGCCGAGCCAGCAAAGACACCGATGAGGCCGCGATAGGTATAGGGATCGTAACCCGCTTGCTCTAGAGCTTGCCAGGAACACTCTAGAAAGAGCCGATGTTGTGGGTCCATCGTCTCGGCCTCACGCGGTGTATAACCAAAGAAGGACGCATCAAACTGGTCCAGTCCCTCTAGCACGGCTCCCGCTTTCACATAACTGGGGTCCGTCAGCCGTGCCGGGTCCACCCCTGCCGCTAGCAATTCATCATCGCTGAAAGAGCGGATGGAGACGATACCCTCAGCAATGTTACGCCAGAAGGTTTGCACATCCTGGGCACCCGGAAAACGTCCCGCCATGCCTACAATGGCCAGAGCCGAGTCATACATGCCATCTTCGTAAATAGATGAATTTACCATAATTGTTATACCCTCGTCCTTCTCGTTTCATTTATCAGTTGCTTCAAACCATCTCTGCGTCGTTTGCCACGCGCAAGGCGTTCATCAACAGCGGTGGATGTTGCCTCCGTCTTGTCTTGCTCAAGATAGTGCGCCAGGGTACCCACTGTAGGTGCCTCATAGAGCACATAAGCGGCCAGTGTTTCATAATTGTGCATCTTTCGTAAACGAGCAATCAGATCTATGCCCAACAAAGAGTTACCACCCAGCTCAAAGAAGTTGTCGTTGACGCCTATCGGCGTAACGCCTAACAGATCTTCCCAGAGTGTGGCGATACGTTGCTCCAGTACACTATGTGGCGTAATATACGAACTGACCAGATCTGGACGTGCATACAGGGTTCTGCGCTGCTCGCGCGTCCGCTGCAACACCTCCGCCGCTGTAAAGTTCCTGCTCTGCTCTGCAATAACGCGGAAATCCTGCGTTGAAACCACCACATGACTCAAGTTGCTTGCGAGGATGCGTTGCAGAGCCTCGGTGCCTTCTTCAAACGAAATACCAAAACGTTGCCGATGCTCCCTGAGATACTTCTGTGCTTCAATCCCATAGCCAGAGAGACCAGCCTCCCAGGCGTTCCACTGCCACTCGCCCCAATCGATGGCAAACACCCGCCGTCCCTGCTGTTGCTCGCGCTGTGCCACTGCGTCCAGAAACGCGTTGGCTGAGCTGTAGTCGATCTGTCCCGGTCCCCCTCCCGTCGTAGAAGTCACCGAGGAAAAGAGCACTAGGAAGTCCAACGGCTGATCTTCCAGTACTCGCTGCAATACGAGCGTGCCCTGGACTTTCGGTGCCAGCACCTCCGCTGCTTGCTCGCGCCGCTTGAGTTGCGTCAGTCCTACGCCCGGTACACCAGCTAGGTGGAACACGCCATGCAACTCGCCAAAGTGCTCCTGGATTTGTTGGTAAGCTACACGCATCTGCTGTTCATTGGCGACATCGGCTTGCAACACCAGCACCTCGGAACCCAGGGCTTCCAGCATCTCGATTTTGCGGATGCGCCCAGCCTGCACACTCTCTGGTTCTTGTTGGAGCAGATCGGACCACTGTTCCTGTGGCGGCAGTCCAGAGCGATTGAGTAGCACCAACCGGGCTTGTACGGTACGTGCCAGCAGGGAAGCCACCTCTAGAGCAATCCCTCCCAGCCCTCCAGTCAACAGGTAGACACCTTTGGCTCGCCAGGGCACATCAGCATACTCGTCTTTGCTCAGGGGCAATGGCTCGAAGGCTTGCACCCAGCGTCGTTCTCCTCTTAAAGCGACGACTACATCCCTGGCACTGGTAAGAAGTTCTCTTATGAGTTGCTGCACGAGAGATTCTTCATGCCAGCTTCCTACCTCTGGCAATACAAGATCTATATTTCGGCAATACAGGTTTGCATATTCCTGGGGAATGACTCGACAGAAGCCGAGCAAAGTTGCTTTGATAGGATGAATATGTTCATTACCTAGGACAGCATGTATTTCACTCGATATAACGGCGATTTCGCAACTTTCGATATCCAGATCGCCAAGCGCTTGAGCTAGAGCCAGCAAACTATAAAAACCACGCTCAAGCCAGGATTCTTCAGGTACGCTCTCATGAACTTGGGTACACTCTGCCGTGACCAGCCACAAATGGGCTATATGATCTGGCAAGCTATGCTGTAGACGCAAATCTTTCAAAAGAGCAGCGTAGTCTGAGCGTTCCGCCGGGCGGACCGTATAGGTTTCTGCATCGAGGCTGGCAAAACTATTCCCCGGCAGTACGACGCGCACTCGCATGCCCTTCCCGCGCAACTGATTGGCGACCTGGATGCCAATGCCCTGTGCATCGGCAAAGACCAGCCATTGTTGCTGTTTGCTCGCTTGAATGTTCCCCTCTTCATGGCGCTTTACCTGTAGAGCTTGCTTCCAAGTCAGGCCGTAGAACCAGTTGGTCAGGTCAGCACTCCTGGGTACTTCGGGATCGGCATGATGCTCTACGTTTGGTATGAAGTTGCTCTGTTTGCGCGACTCCAACCAGTAACGTTGGCGCTCGAAAGGATAGGTCGGCAAGAGCACACGTTGGCGCTGTTCTCCTGCTGCATACCCGGCCCAATCGATACGCGCTCCACACAACCACAGCTTGCCCATCATCTGTACTAAGTACTCTTGCTCCCCTTGCCGCTCATGCACCATTGGTGAACTTGCTATAACCAGCGCCATTTGCTCCCGACTACATCTCGGATGCTGACGCACAAATGAACTCAATGCCTGTCCTGGCCCTACTTCCACTATCACGTACTCTCCCGCCTCTAATAACGTCTCCACTCCCTGAGAGAAGCGCACTGGCTCACACAAATGCCGCGCCCAATAGCTTGCATCCGTCGTCTGCTCTGCGGTGATCCACGTCCCGGTCACGTTTGAGAGATAGGGAATGCTTGGTACTTGCCGCTTGAGTGTGCTTGCCAGTTCGGTCACGCGCTCCTGAAGGATTGCCAGTTGCGGCGTGTGAAAGGCATGGCTGCTCTCTACCTGCCGACACGCAATCTCTCCCTGCTCTAACCGTTGTCGCACTCGCGCCACTGCCTCAACCGATCCGCCCAACACGCTGCTGCTCGGACTCACCGAGATGGCCACGCTCACCCCTTCTTCCAAGTACGACGCCACTTCTCTCTCTCCCAGAGCGACTGCCAGCATCGCTCCGATAGGTTGCTCGCTAATCCAGCGTGCCCGTTGCGCAACCAACCGCAGAGCATCCTCCAACGAAAGGACGCCAGAGATGCAGGCCGCCACATATTCACCCACGCTGTATCCCAGCATGGCCTGGGGACGAATGCCCCAACTCATCAGCAGCCGAGCAAGTGCATAACTGACCACAAAGAGCGCTGGCTGTCCCAGTTCGGTCCGTCCCAATTCTCCTGCTACCCTCTGACCATAGTTCTCTCTCTCAGTCCCAGACCGTCCGTTGAACAATAGGCGGCGACTTGTACCCTCGTTTTGCCCGTGGTTCTGGGGTGGCTCCGGGTACTTTGCAAAGAGCAACGTGCGCAGATCTAGCCCCAGGTGTGGCTCTAGCAGACGGCAGCAATGATCCAGTTGCTCCTGAAAGACCGCCTCACGCTCGTACAGTTGTTGCGTCATCCCCACGTATTGCTCGCCCACTCCTGGAAACACAAACGCAACTGGACGCTCTGTACGCTGCTCCTGCCGTCTCGCGAGCAGCTTTCCCTCTCCCTCCAACAGAACCAACGCCTCTTTCCGATCTCGGCATACCAGCACTGCACGCTGTTCCAGGCGCTTCCGCCCGCATTGCAAAGTGTAGGCTACATCAGCTAAAGGTACCTCTTCATGCTCCCGCAGATGTGCCGCGAGATTGCTTCTCACTTGCTCCAATGCCTGCTCGCTTCTCCCTGAGATGGGCAAAAGTTGCCAGGGCCGAGAGGGACCGGAAGGCGTACACTCTGGTGCCTCCTCTACGATCACATGCGCATTGGTGCCTCCCATCCCTAACGAGTTGATCCCTGCTCTTCTGGGACGACCCGCCTGCCGTGGCCACGCTCGCAATGCTGCATTGACCACAAACGGACTGTGCACAAAGTCAATCTCTGGGTTGGGCTGCTCATAATGCAGCGTCGCTGGCAACGCTTCTGCTTGGAGGGCTAACACCGTTTTGATCAGCCCGCTGACCCCCGCCGCCCGGTCCAGATGCCCAATATTGGTTTTCACCGACCCGATGGCACAGTAGCCCACAGCTTCGGTCTGGTTGCGGTAGGCTTTGGTCAGTGACGCCACCTCTATCGGATCACCCAGCTCCGTTGCAGTGCCGTGGGCTTCCACATAACTGATGCTTTCCGCGCTCACTCCTGCATCCTCCAAGGCTGCCAGCACCACCTCGGCCTGGCCTACTACACTGGGGGCTGCATAGCTCACCTTGGTCGCCCCATCGTTGTTGATGGCCGAGCCACGGATCACCGCCAATATCTGGTCCCCGTCCTCAAGCGCTTCCGCCAGCCGCTTGAGCATCACAATACCCACGCCATCACCAAACATACTGCCCTGAGCACGCGCGTCAAAGGTCCGGCAATGCCCATCCGGTGATTCCATGCTTCCCGGCTCATACAGGTGCCCTCCCACTGACGGCACCCGAATTGAGGCACCTCCCGCCAGCGCCAGATCGCACTCTCCCCGTCGCAGACTCTGGCAGGCCAGATGCACGGCCACCAGCGAGGTGGAGCAGAAGGTTTGCACAGCCAGGCTTGGTCCGCGCAGGTTCAGCTTGTAGGAAACGCTAGAGGTTAGGGAGTCTTTATCGTTGCCCGCCAACAGTTGGTAGTCGTTGACGCCTGCCAGTTGCCCCGGTTCAGCAGAGAGCAGGTAGGTACTCAAGTTGGTGCCCCCGAAGACCCCGATGGACCCAGCGTACTCTTGCGGATCGTAGCCTGCTCGCTCCAAGACCTCCCAGGCACATTCCAAGAAGAGCCGGTGTTGCGGATCGGTCAGTTCGGCCTCACGCGGGCTGTAACCAAAGAGCGCGGCATCAAAACCCTCGACCACCTCGGTGGGCAGAACTGGTCGAGCAGGCACATAGTTGGAAGCCTGGAAAATCTCCGGGCTGATGCCTACCGCCTCCAACTCCTGGGATGTAAAAAAGGTGATGCTTTCCTGACCCGTGTGCAGGTTTTGCCAGAATTGCTCAATAGAGGTTGCTCCGGGAAAGCGCCCACTCATCCCCACTATAGCCAGTTCACCCGCGCTCGCTTGCTGGCGGGCTAGGTTGCGACGAGCACGCAGGTGCTCCTGCTGACTCACTTCCTGGAACGCTGGAACTAGGGGAGCCAGGTAGGTAGTCAGCAGGTTGATGGTTGGAGCCTCAAACAGGGCCACGGCTGGTACCGGGCGATGTAACGTCTTCTTTAGTTTGCTAATGACTTGCAGGGCAATCAGCGAGTTGCCACCAATCTCGAAGAAGGGTTCGTGCTCGCCGATTTCCTCCAGTCCCAAGACCTCTTGCCAGATCTGCCGGATACACTGTTCAACCTCGATCCGGCTCAGCGCTACTCCTATTGCTACTGTGGTCTGCTTGATCTGTTGCCCACGCTGGATATTGCTATGGTGCTCGTGTAACAGATCAGTATGTACCCATTGCTGTAAACGTGCGAAGAGATCGCCGGTGGACTGCACGAGGTGACTTTCTCCGCTGGCGAGCACCCGTTGCAGCGCCTCTAATCCTTCTTGTGGGGTCATGGCAAAGGCCGCGATGGTCCTTCCCAGGTTTCCATGCGTGTTCTCGCGCACCAACCAGGTATCCCAGCCCACGCTGAGCCAACGTCCCATCTCCTGTTGGTTTGCCCAGTGCGCGTACGCATCCAGGTAACGATTGGCTGCTGTATACGCTACAAAGCCCAATCCACCTAACGTTGCTGAGAGCGAAGAGAACAATAGCACAAAGTCTGGTTTTTGTTTGCAGCCCGCCAAGACTTCGCCAAGCATCGCTGTTCCGGCTCCTTTCGCCTGAAAATGTATGTCGCAGTCTTCCTGCTGAATATCTTGCACCGACTTGGAGTACCGTTCATCGACGACTCCAGCTAAGTGAAAGACCCCATGCAGTGCCCCAAAGGTGATGGTCGCTAGGTCCACGGCGGCCTGGACCTGTTCGGCTACGCTGACATCAGCCTGTATCACGAGCACCACTCCCCTGTGCTCCTCAATACCTTGCAGGCGGCGCAATATCTGGCTGACAGCCTGGTGTTCTGCCTGCGTCTCATGCTCGGCCAGCCAGTTCTCCCATTCCTCGTGTTGGGGAAGTACCCTACGGCTCAGCAGCACCAGCTTTGCTCGGTAGCGGGTCGCCAGATCTTCCGCCAGAGCCAGCCCAATTCCACCCAGTCCTCCTGTGAGCAAGTACACTCCCTGCTCACGCAGTATAACGGGCAGAGACGACGCTTCAGGTAAAGGGTGCCGAACGTAGCTACGCCCCCAGCGCACACCTTGTCGATACGCGACCTGTAATTCCTCGTCCAGGCCAGTGCACTCGCCCAGCAGCAGATCAATCAGCGCGTCATCCTGCCAACCACTGGCCGTGCCCGCTTCCCAACTTAGATCGATACAGCGACAGGCCAGATTGAGTGGCTCCTGAGCAATCACTAAGCAGGCTCCTGCTGCCAAAGCATGTTCGGGTTGCACCAAGTCTTCTGCCAGCACCCGTTGGGCGTTGGTTGAGAGTACGTAGAGTGCCAACGGCTCATCCAAAGCGTGCTCGGACAGCGTACGTGCCAGAGAGACTAGGCCAAAAAAGCTGCTCGGCTCGTGAGCACGCAAGGTAGCCGCACTCGGCCTCTGTGGTTCAGCACTCACCGACCAGCCATATAGCACCCGACGGGGCAAACGTCCTTCACTTGCCAGGATTTGGAGCAACCGAACATAGTCTGCGGGTTCCCCAGTACGCAGGTGGAAATGCTCTGCATCCAGGCGTGCAAAGGCTGACCCAGCCTCGACGCAGGTCACTGGATAGCCTTGTTGACGCAATCCTGCGGCCAGCCGCTCACCTAGCCCAGTCTCATCCAACAGGACCAGCCAGGGATAGCGCAAAGCTGGGACCGCTTGCTCATCTCTGGGTGTGGGTTGCCAGTGCTCCTGGTAGAACCAGTCAGCGGGATTTTCCAGACGTGCAATTTGGGGCTGGGCCTCTGGAGCTTGCGCACGCCGAATAGTGGGGCGGGCGGGTTCCAGCCAGTAGCGTTTGTGCTCGAAGGGGTAGGTTGGCAAAAGCACGCGCTGGCGGTGTTCTCCAGTATACAGACCATACCAGTCGGGAGTGACTCCCATCAGCCAGAGCTTCCCCAATGCTGTTAACAGTTGTGCGCATGTTGCTTTCTGCTCAGCTTCCTCTGGTAATGTCGCAACTACTCGCGAGGATTGGTCAGGTTTATATGTCGGATGCTGGCGCACAAACGAGCTAAGGGTCTGGCCCGCTCCCACTTCGAGCAGGACATACGCGGTCTCGTCCAGTAAATGAGCAACCCCATCTGTCAAACGCATTGGCTCACACAGGTGGCGCCCCCAGTAGCCCGCATCTGTCGCCTCCTCGTCACTGATCCACGTTCCCGTTACCATAGAAAGGTAGGGGATAGTTGGTGGATGCAGAGCAATACTTCTCGCGAGTTCTACCAACTGTGCCCCCTGCATATCGTGAAGATTCGCTCCCCCTCCTGCCAGCAATTGTGCACGACAAGCCAGCAACATCAGAGCATCTTTCAACGAGAAGACTCCCGCTAAACACGCGGCAACATATTCACCAGAGCCAGTCCCCAACAGCGATTTTGGTTGAATGCCCGACTGCATAAGCAAGCGAGCCAGAGCATATTCCAGGATAAAGGTGGCAGGCTCGGCAAATGTGATCTGCTGAAGCCGTTTAGTAGCGGCTTCAATCGCTGCTTTACGATAGCTCTCATCTTGCAGCAGGATCAGCAAATCCAGCTTTGGTACATTGCCATGCCCATACGCTTCAGTCTGGTCGATGGTGAAAAGCACTTCTCTTAAATCACAGCCAATAGAGGGCTTGAGAAGTCCACAACACTGATCAACCCAGTTTCTAAACGTCGTTTCCTGTCGATAGAGTTCTATAGCCTGTTCTGCAAACTGCTCACCGACGCCTGGGAAGAGGAATGCGACCTCTCGATCTCGGTGCTCCTGTTGCACAAACGGCAAGCGCTTCCCCTCATTCCCCTGCAATAGCTTCACCGCCGCCTCTCGGTCTTGACAGACCACCATGCGCCGATACTTCATGGCTCTCCGACCCACCTGCAAGGTATAGGCCACATCGGCGAAGGGCAGATCCTCGTGCTCGCGCAGATAGTCTCCCAACTGCTCTGTTGCTCGCTCCAACGCCTCCTGCGTCCGCGCTGAGAGCGGCAAGACCTGCCAGGGACGTGAGGGACCAGAAGGCACACGCTCCGGTGCCTCCTCCACGATCACATGCGCATTGGTGCCTCCCATCCCCAACGAGTTGATCCCCGCTCTTCTGGGACGATCTGCCCGCCGTGGCCACGCTTGTAAGGCGGCGTTGACCACGAACGGACTGTGGGCAAAGTCAATCTCCGGGTTGGGCTGCTCATAATGCAGGGTTGCTGGCAACGCTTCTGCTTGCAGAGCGAGCACCGTCTTGATCAGCCCACTGACCCCCGCCGCCCGGTCCAAATGCCCAATATTGGTCTTTACCGACCCGATGGCACAGTAGCCCACCGCTTCCGTCTGGCTGCGATACGCTCTGGTCAGCGACGCCACTTCTATCGGATCGCCTAATGTGGTCGCGGTGCCATGCGCTTCTACATAACTGATGCTTTCTGCGTTCACTCCTGCATCCTCTAAGGCCGCCAGCACGACTTCGGCTTGACCCACCACACTGGGGGCGGTGTAACTCACCTTCCCTGCCCCATCGTTGTTGATGGCTGAGCCACGGATCACCGCCACCACCTGATCGCCATCCTCTAGTGCTTCCTCTAGCCGCTTGAGCACGACGACGCCCACGCCATCGCCAAACATACTGCCTCCTGCTCGCGCATCAAAGGTCCGACAATGTCCATCTGGCGATTCTTGCCCGCCCTCTTCGTAGAGATGCCCCTCTATGACGGGCACATGCACGGAGACTCCGCCAGCCAGCACCATGTCACACTCCCCCCGTCGCAAACTTTGGCAGGCCAGATGCACGGCCACCAGCGAGGTGGAGCAGAAGGTTTGCACAGCTAGGCTCGGTCCACGCAGGTTCAACTTGTAGGACACCGCCGTGGTCAGCGAGTCCTTGTCCATACTGATCGCGATCTGGTAGCCATTGACCACATCCTGCATGGACTGCACCACGTCTGCGTTCCTGAGCAGTTGATGCAGATAGCTGCTGACATTAGTCCCCCCAAAGACCCCGATCAAACCCTCATAGCCTTGCGGATCGTAGCCTGCCCGCTCCAATGCCTCCCAACAACATTCCAGGAAGAGTCGATGTTGTGGGTCGAGTAACTGCGCCTCACGCGGACTGTACCCAAAGAAGGCCGCATCAAAGCCACTCACGACCTCTTCCGGCAAAATGGGACGCGCCCGCACGTAGTTCGGCTGTTGTACGAGTTCGGCAGGCACCCCCGCTGCTAAGAGTTCTGCTTCACTGAAAAACGTGATGCTTTCTTGGCCCGCCTGCAAGTTGTGCCAGAACTGTTCCACTGAGGTCGCACCGGGAAAGCGCCCGGTCATGGCGACCAGCGCGATATCGCCCGTCCTGGTCTCGCGCCGGGCGAGGCTGCGACGCGTTCGCAACTGC
>JBDTBU010000290.1:0-7297 GCA_039923935.1 Ktedonobacteraceae bacterium
TAGTCCTCCGGCGTGGGAGCGTGCAATACCGCGCCCGTGTAGTCCAGGCGCTCTGGCAATTCCAAGCGACGTTCACGGGGAATCAGCACAGGTGGACGCTGTTGCAACAGATCATACAGCGCGGGCCGGTCCTGGCGTCCAATCTCCAACACATCCGCGAAGCCCTCAGTCGTCACGAGAGCCGCGCGTGCACCCTTGCGCTCTAGCAACGCGTTGGTAGCCACTGTCGAACCATGAATAATCGTGCTCTCAAGTGCGCCATCCAGGTCCGCGATGCCCTTAAGCAGTCCCTCAGCCGGATTGTGTGGCGTACTCGGCACTTTGTGGACGCGCAAAGTGCCGCCCGTTTCACCAGTCTGCGGTGGCTGATAGCTGACAATATCTGTGAATGTTCCGCCAATATCAATACCAAATACTCCTGGCACGCGTGGTATATTGCTGTACATGCATAGCTCCCTCTGCGGTATCCTTGCTCGATGTCATTATGCATAGATTAGACATCCAAGGAGTCATCAAAAACAATGGTCAAACATAGCTCTACAGCCTGGTAAACCAAATCTCCCTCGGTTGCAGCACTGGCATACTAACCTCTTGCCCACCAGCCGCGTCCATCTCCTCACGCACGATCTGCGAAATCTTGCACATAACGCGCTGACCCATAGGCAAAAAACTATACACGCCAGAGGTCAACTGGCGGATAAAACCAGCTCGCACCAAAAGCTCCTGGTTGCCACCCTCAGAATCGCGTGGGGCATCGCGCAAAGTTCGGGTCAATTGTTGTGATACTCGCATGAGAATCTCCTCTTTATCTTTTCCAAAAACCAATAAAAAACTCGTCCTCTCAAAGGACGAGCCCGCTGCCCGTGGTACCACCTCTTTTGTGCCCAGCCTCGCGACCCGACACCTCTCATGCGGTCAAAAACTAACCGCTCCTCATACTTTAACGGTGAGGCTCCGACCAGCTTCTCGCTGGCGCTCTCAGGTGGGTCCGACGCGCCCTTCATTCTCCGGCTTGCACTCTCCCGGCTCGCTGCTGAACTCTCTGCGCGCGTACTAATCCTGATCGATGCGTTATTATTCTGTGTTTGCTGGTGCTCATGATACAAGAGGAAGAAAAAACTGTCAAGTTTTGTGAGCTAGCTCATTTACCACACAAGCGAGACATGGTATCCTATGCATGGCGGCATTCTCTTATTTAAAATTATCAACATGGACTCATTTATGGCCGTTCAGCAAGGTGAATGCATATGCAACCAGAGGATTTAGTTGGTCAAGCGCTTGGACATTATCAGATCAAACGACAAGTCGGCTATGGCGGTATGGCTACCGTCTTTCTCGCCGAGGATATTCATCTCAACCGCGAGGTCGCGCTCAAGGTGTTCTGGCCACGTCCCGGCGAAACCCAGGACTTCTTGCGACGCTTCGGACGTGAGGCCCGCGTGCTCGCTCAGCTCGATCATCCCCATATTCTGCCTGTCTACGATTATGGCGAACAGGGTGAGATGGCCTATCTGGTCACGCCCTATCTGTCTGGCGGAACGCTCAAAGAGCTGCTGCAAGAGCGTAAAGTCCTGCCGCCTTCAGAAGCAATAAAACTGCTCGCCCAGATCTTACCTGCTCTGCAATACGCGCACGAACGTAATCTCATTCACCGCGATATCAAACCCGCCAATTTGCTTTTTAAAGCCGATGGTACTCTGGTGCTAGCCGATTTTGGCCTAGTGAAAGTTACGGAGAGCGAGGATAAGACCAATGCCCCGCTTCACACACTGACCCAAAGCGGGCAGATGATCGCGGGCACACCAGAATATATGGCTCCCGAACAAATCGAGGGCAACGCCGTGCCCGCCAGCGACATCTATTCGCTGGGTATCGTGCTCTACGAAATGGTCACAGGCGTACGGCCATTTGTTGGCAGCACGTTGATGAGTATCTTGATGAAGCACATGCAAGAGCCACCACAACCGCCACATCTGCATAATCGCTATATCACCCCTCAGCTTGAGGCCGTGATCCTGCGATCCCTGGAGAAAGAGCCGAGCAAGCGCTTTGCACGCCCCGCCGATTTCCAGCAAGCCCTAGCACAAATTACCAACCGTGTGAGCAACCCGGCCAGCAATCCCGGCATAGTCAACCCGCCTGCCGGGTCCAGCAACCCCGACCAGAGCAGGATGGCGGCTACCGCGCCTGGCGAATTTGGCCCGACTATTGGCACAAACTGGGAGCAAATGCCAGGGTCCGGCCAACGACCAGCGGCTATGCCATCAACCACCTCTGGTTTCCAAAACGCACGCACAGCTAACCAGCCACCCACAGTATTTTCAGCCCAACAATCTGGTCGAGGGCCAATCACCCCTTTCCAGCCTGTGCAACCCTGGAATCAGCCAGCCAATGTCTCACCCACACTCACCATTCCACCAAGGGTGGTCCAGAAATCGTCGCGCACGCCCGTCGTACTACTGCTGCTCCTACTTGTTTTACTCGCAGGCCTTGTTACCTCGCTTTTCCTCACTCCACTAGGGGCAAGCCTGTTTCATTCGCATAATCCTGGTGTGGCAGCAACAGCAAGCGGTGTACCCACAAGCAATACCAATACCATCACGCCAGTTGTGGGCGGTGGAAGTCCATCAGCGCCTGGGAATGCTACACAGCCAATGCCAACCACGCAAACCACCTGCCCTGGCACTGGTACAGCCCGTGCCGCAATCACTGCTCATCTCGTACTCGGCCAGCATCCAACCATTGTCTATATCGTCAACGAACACAACGCCGGGGGTGCCCCAACCTTTGGCACCGTCAAAACCAGAGATATCGTGACCAACGGGAAAAAGGAACTAACAAAAACGAACACGACAATTGTGGATGAGGCTCAGGTCTCCAACGATGGAGAATGGGTGCTCTTCGCCGCAACTATCGGCGGACAATCTCAATTGCGTCTAGTGCGCCTGGACGGTCAGGGTCTGCAAACGCTGCTTTGTGCCCCTGCTGGCATGACGATTCGCAACTCCCAATGGTCGCTCGATCAAAAGAATGTGATCTTCGACGAGATCCCCCAGGTCGGCGGCCCAAAGGTCTACCTGCTCAATATGCAGACTGGCATGCTCCAGGTCGAAGTCAACGCGCCATCTGCTGGCATCAGCCTGATTTCACGCGTCTGGCTGGACGCGAATCGCGTTCTCATGATCGGCTTTGTGCCCAATTCGGACGCGCCCCCGCAGAATATCTATGTGCTGGACATTCGCAACGGGGCCAATCAGAACATTGCTAGTCTACAGAAGATCTTCAACTCTGCTGGATCAACCTGCTGGGACTTTGACAGCAGCTTCGATGCCCATACGTTGTTTATCACGCAGTGTACACCGTCTCAGCCAAACGGCTCAAGCACGATTGTGTCGCAACCGACCTCCGGTGGCCCATCCACACCTGTCCTCAGCAGTTCAATCCTAGCTCTGAATACGGTGCGTGTGATTGATCCACACAATGCCAGCCTGCTCGCACTCTCTTCCGATACGGGCCTGGGCAACCCGAATGGCGATCCCGCGCACGATGGACTCTACCTCGTCAAAACCAATGGTTCAGCGCCTCAACGCCTGACGAGCACACCTGCTGGTCAATCCAGTAATCTCAATTCTTTCTCGCAGTACTTCTGGTCAAACGTCTCGCGTGATGGCAGCCTGTACGTCCTGCAAACCACGCTACCTGGCACCAACTTTACCTACACGCTCTCGTATGGCCCGCTCAACGGCGGTGCATCCACAACGTTTGCCTCAATCACAGGCACAACGCTGGAAATTGCAGGCTGGACAACAACGTAGTACCATCCCATTGCTATCAAGAGAGTATGAGCTAGACAAGCTGGTCCATGCTCTCTTGCTTTGCCAGACCCACAAAATGCGCAACAAGATAACGGAAAGGAATTGCTTCTCAGACTGTTTCTTGTAATTTTCTGCGTATTTCAGTAATGAGGTGCTGATACTGCTGAGGTGCAGGACTACATCGTTGATTTTTAGCCCAATCGTCACATCTGCGATATACTGATAGTGACTGAGCACGTAACTACCCACTGCATCTGCACGTTGTACCAAGTTGAAAGGCTACGAATCAAGACCGCAAGGATATATGAGGCTGAGAGATGTCATTTACTTATGATGAACTGATTCATTTTCTGTTGCACGCTAAACGTCGAACGTACGCGGGACAGGGCGACAACGCCTCAGTTGCACCCCTGCTGCTTGGCTCCAAGCAGCTTGAATATCGCGAGGCTCCGTTCTTCTACCGCGATATTTACTTTGGCATGACCTCTTTTGTGGGTCAGGAGGTCGTGTATTTTCGCGAGCGCCCTGTGTGGTCGCTGAACTATGCAGGCGGTGTCACCCCTGAAATCACCGAGCGGGACGAGGTACACGCGATCTACGCCTTTTTGCAACAAACCCTGCAATTAGTGACGTACGAACGTCCCTATCGCGGTCCCCAAAGGTATCAAACAAACCTCTATCGCTATCTCGATGCCAATCAGGGTGATATCATCCGCTTCCACGGCGAGGAAATGATTATGAGTGGCGGAAAGCGGGTCTACGAGCTACGTTATAGTGGTGGTATGTTGGGCTGACCAAGCCAATACAAAAAGTGGGACGAAAAATGCTGTTCAGCATTTTTCGTCCCACTTTTTGTATTGGCTTGGATTTTACCCCTCTTGCATCAACGCCTCGAACTCGGAGCGGTTGAGTTGCTCGCGCTCCATCAGCGCTTCGGCCAACCGTTGGAGTTGATCGACGTGCTCGTGCAGGATATTCTGCGCCATTGAGTGACCCTCGTCCAGAATCTTCCTGATCTCGCGGTCCACTGTCGAAGCCATATCAGGGCTGGTCGCGTTGTGAGCGGCTGGTGCAGTCATGGCGAATGCGTACTGGCGTGCCATGTTGGGTTCGCCATTGGGCACCAGACGACCTTTGGCGTCGAGCACAAGTGTTTGCGAGCGTGACGCCAATGCAGTCGTATCGACGACACACATATTTAGGCTGGCCCCACTCGTGTCGGGACCGGCAAAGACCATACCGAACTCGTTGCTCATACCCCAATGCGTGACCATGCGACGCGCCATGCCGGTCACAACTTGGAAATCGTTCTCAGCGCCGGTGGTCACACGTTCGCGACCCAGGGTTAGTTCTTCAGCCGTACGCCCGCCAAGGCCCACAGCAATCTTCGCCATAATCATCTCGCGACTGTAATTGTAACGATCTTCTTCAGCGATAAACTGGGTCACGCCGAGACTCTGCCCACGCGGCAAGATCGTCACGCGGTTGACGGTATCGGCCTCTTTGAGGTAGTGCGCGACCAGGGCATGACCACCTTCGTGATACGCGATAATGCGGCGATCTGCCTCGCTCATCACCAGCGGACGCAGCGCACCCAACTGGACACGGGCCAAAGCATCCTCGAAGCAGGCATGATCGACGTGCTCCAGGTCTTTGCGTGCAGCACACAGCGCAGCCTCGTTGACCAGATTGGCTAGGTCAGCACCGCTCATACCCGTGGTCATACGCGCCAAACGTTCCAACGAAACTTCTTCGTGCAACGGCGTCTTCGTAGTGTGAACCTGCATAATCGCCTGTCTGCCCACACGGTCAGGCAGCGAGACCGTAATATGGCGGTCAAAGCGGCCAGGACGCAGCAGAGCTTTGTCGAGAATGTCCACGCGGTTGGTTGCGGCCATCACGACGATAGCTTGGCTCGCATTAAAGCCATCCATTTCTACAAGCAACTGGTTGAGGGTCTGATCGCGCTCCTCGCTGCCCATAGCCTTCATCGCACGTTTGCGTCCCACAGCATCGATCTCATCGATAAAGATCACAGCCGGAGCCACCTGACGCGCCTGATTAAAGAGATCGCGCACGCGGCTCGCACCTACACCCACAAACATCTCGACAAACTCAGAGGCGCTGATACTAAAGAACGGCACACCAGCCTCGCCCGCAACAGCACGCGCCAGCAGCGTTTTGCCGGTTCCCGGCGGACCCACCAGCAACGCGCCACGCGGGATATGCGCACCCAGGCGACCAAACTTCTCAGGCGAGCGTAGGAACTGTACAATCTCCTCTAGCTCAACACGCACTTCATCGATACCTGCAACATCCGCGAAGGTTGTTGGCGGGGCCAAATTGACTGGTGGCAGAGTGGGCGTTGAACCAGATGGTTTAAACGCGTTACGCACACCTGTCGCAGCTTGATTGTTCTGACCTGAGCCAACGCTATCGCCACGCCGCAAGCGTCGCTTGGTAAACTGAGCCATTTGATCCTGCATATTCTGCGGCATACGTATGCGTTTGCGCTGGGTCAAGACCATTGCCACCAGCAAGAGCAAGAGGAACAGAGGCGCGAACTTCAGCACCATACCCATCCAGCTTGGCGTTGTTGAAGGAGCCTGCGTATTGATGGTGATATGTTTGCTCATCAACAGCGGCATCAACTCACTCGACCCACCGGCAGGAAGCACCGTGTAGATCTGACGATCAGCAGTGATATTCGACGTTGACGTATCCCAAGTGGGATCGACCACGCCAGCATCACGCGTCCAAGCAGCTATCTCTGCGCTTCTCTGAACGAGTGTCTCGTGGACAGTTGGCTGGGTCGTGTCTGGCTCAGCCAACGGTTTCTGTAACAGTGCACTGACACTATTCCCTTGGAAAGAGACAACCATAACATTGTCAGCGTTCACCTGATCCACAAACGAGCTATAGTTTATCGTAGTTTCACCGCTGGGCGCTCCATTGGTTGAAGGCGCTTGCAATTGGCTAAAGATGCCAAACAGCAGAACGAGTATGACTGTAACCAGAAACCCAGCAAACAGAGTATTTTTATGTTTTTTCAAAAATGTAACGGTGTGCTTTCGGTCTTTCATGGTCCCTACTACGAATGTACTACGCTTATGCCACGCGCCCTTACCTATCGGCTGGCCGCTCCTATGCTTGCCCTTGTCGTCCATGATATATACCCCTTTCAACTCCCAACGGCACATCAATGCAGAGCATCCTGATCTCTCTCCCGCGCCGGGGATTAGACAATTCCCCACCTCGTCCTCTACCAACCAGCCAGAGTACCTTCTTTTCATCCTGCCATATGCTACAGGAAAAAAAGACCATGTGTGAATGAATCTGGTAAGAAGGTTCTCGCCCCTGGACGACATAATTAAGTGTACAGATTTTTTCGAGATAAGCCCAAGTGTATCGAGGTATTCGGTACTTTTGTCTTACTACTGCTTCTTACATTAATGCATTTCTATGTGTATCACTTTGTTTCA
>JBDTBU010000291.1:0-6060 GCA_039923935.1 Ktedonobacteraceae bacterium
GTGCAGCATTAGCCTGATTGATTTGTGTATCGCGTGCGGCATGGGCAGCGGCGATATCAGCGTTTTTGCGGATCTCCACGATCTGCGGACGACCCATATTGGTGATATATTCGTTTTTGTCGCGTACGTCCTTGATCGTGAAGGAGATGACCTGCAAGCCCATCTTATCCATATCGGGCGTGACGGTCTTGAGCATCTTGGAGCCGACATTCTCCGGGTCTTTGATCAGATCCTCAACCGTCAACTGGCCAACGATACCGCGCAGATGACCTTCCATCACCAGCCGGATCAGGTTTTCGCGATCAGCTTGGCTCTTGCTCAAGAACTGCTCAGCCGCTGTGCGAATGTTTTCAGCATCCGAACGCACCTTAATTTGTGTCACGGCCTCAACGTTCACAGCCACACCCTGGGTCGTGTAGAGATCCTGGGCTGGAGCTACGTCAAAAGACATCAATTCAAGCGAGAGTTCTTGGACACGCTGCGTTAAAGGGAAGACAAGCCTGGTGCCACCTGTTACAACGTCAACTTTGCTGCCATGCGAGACGAGCAAAGCCTCGTTCGGACCAACCTTACGTAACATCCTGCCATAGATGTAGAACAAGGTAAACGATACAATTAATAGAATGACAACAATAACAGCTACTGTAATCAAGTTCATAGCTACTACTCCTTTTGTGTATGTGTGCCTATAATATCTAAGATACGTGGTTCGTACGTTTGCACTTCTGAATGCTCAGGCTTTACTGGAATGTTCTTTTGAACATCTGTTAGTATGAAAGAGACAGTTTCTACTCCTTTTGTGGCTCTTGACGCATCACCATCTCCATTTCAAGCGGGCCAGATGCGTCGAGCAGTGTGCGCAGTTGTGCTAGCTCATCAGCATTTGTGGAATGCGAGACATTCACCTCCTCTTGTATAAAATGTTCCCACGTATCGACCTCGGCCACGCCATGCTCGTAGTTCACCACTACGACTTCCTGGTCGCGTGCGATACGCTGGTTGTCGAGTCCGCGTGCGGGAATACTTTTGTGAACGCCACCAGGCGACGTGTAGAGGATCTCGCCAAGACCCTTCTCCGGGATCGTGATGCTCACCTTGCCCAGCATACCTGTACGGTCCACTACATCCAACTCTGTCGAGCCTTCAGTACTGGCGAAGATGCGGTTGAGTAGGGAGAGCAAGGCGAACGCGAGCACAATACCGCTAGCAATAGCTAGGAGCAGACTCAAGGTAGGAGCTACGTTGGGTAGGTTATGGAAAAAGTACCCAAAAAGACCAAAGCCTAACAGGAAAAGACCAATCGACATCGGGTTGAGATAGGTAAAGAGCGAGAAATGCCCCTGCTGGCTCTGTTCCTGAGCATTGGCTTGGTTTCCAGCGTTCTGCCCGGCGGCTGCATGGACTGGCACGTGAGCATAAGTATAGCCCGCAGCGTACCCACGATTCTGAGCACTATTGGCCTGTGCATGGTTACTCGCCTGCACATGTCCACCAACGCGTGCATGACTACCAGCTTGTACGTGGCTACCAGCGTGCGCATGGCCACCTGCGTGTGCGCTTGCATGACCGTGAAGATGGCTTCCCAGGAGGGCCGTCACCAGGAAAAACCCAAAGCCCAGCAGGAAACAGAAAATGAACACCAGGGAAAGCGGATCTTGAGCAATCAAGGCGTTCCCTCCTTTCGCAGAAATCCTTCCCAGTTCGTTAATCCAGGACTCATTTTCATAGACGTAGAATGTTGAGACAAATCAAATCACATTCTAGAGCACGAGAATTATTGCGTTTGCAGGCTCTCTAGCACATGCTCAAGAGTCGTTAGCGGCATGTTCAGGAGCCGCGCGAACAGTATAAGATAGCCGCGTGAGTTTTCTACGCTGGCCAGCCGACTCAGGAAAATCTGCATTGACGGATCATCGACCCAGGTGGAGGCGCTGTCGGCCAGCCACTCTTGCAGACGATCCCTAGGCATTTCGCTTTCAGCAAGCAGGTCTGTGCTGAGCAGGTCTGTGCTAAAATCGGGTGGATCGCTGACCAAATAGCCTGGATGGACCTTGAAAAAGCGCGACAACAGTTCGCGGCTAGAGGCAGTCAGGTGGACCCGTTTGCCGCTTTCCAACTGGGACATATAGGCCTGACTGATGCTCTCACCTAGCTCTTCCTGCATCGCTTTCACAATCTCTACCTGGGTCATTGGACGGCCCAGTCCGCGCAGCTCACCTTCGACGCCACGCAGATGTTTCACTTTCTCCGCAAGATCCATACGTTGTTCCTTTGCATAACTATCTGCTATAACAAAATATAACTGTTTGTTATCACGCTGTCAAGGGGGTCTACTTCGGTATGTTGTTATCCGAAACTGTAGTATAATAGATAGCAAAGAGCAACGGCCAGTCAGGGACGCAATGATAGCTGCTCTCGTTGCGTAAAGACTATGGACTAGGAAGAACAAGCGTTGAAAGAACATACGGTTAGAGCAAGTTTATCGGTAATCTTGCCAGCGCATAACGAAGAGGTCGCTATTGCCAGCACGGTCAACAGCGTGCTTGAGGCTCTGGCGATGTGGATGACGGATTTTGAAGTCATCGTGGTGAATGATGGGAGCCTGGATAGGACAGGGGCCATTCTAGATGACCTCGCGCTAACCAATACACACGTCAAGGTTATTCATCACGAGAGAAATCAGGGATATGGCGCGGCTCTGGTTAGTGGTTTTGAGGCTGGTAGCAAGGATCTGGCCTTCTTTATGGATTCTGATGGACAGTTTGATATCCGCGATCTAGAACGATTTTTCCCACTTTTAGCGGAGTATGACGCAGTGCTGGGATATCGTATCAAACGGCAGGATACGTGGATGCGCAAGCTCAACGCCTGGGGTTGGAAAGCCCTGGTGCGAGCGATCTTTGGGGTACAGGTGCGCGACGTAGATTGCGCGTTCAAGCTTTACACGGCCACATTTTTCCGCGAGCATCGTCTGGAGACACGCGGGGCCATGATTAATACAGAAATCCTCTACAAATTCACGCGTGCGGGCTATACCTACACCCAACTTGGCGTGCAACATCTGCCACGCAACGGTGGCAAGGCGACAGGAGCCAAACCAGCGGTGATCCTGCGGGCCTTCCGCGAGCTTTTTAGTTATGCTCAGAAATGGCATCGTGAAGAGCAACTCGCCCGGCAGGAGAGTGTGCAGCAGGTGCAGCCCTTTACCGTGAAGGATTGAGGCGTTACCAAATGTTAAAAGGAGACTCTCATTGAATACTTTGTTAGAGCACGTACAAGCCGTTCTCTCCACCACACCAGAACGCTGGCAACGGCTTGTCAGCACGCTTCCCATTGATTTGTTGACTCGTCCGTCAGTTGCAGGGGAGTGGTCAGCGCTCAATTGCTTGCAGCATTTAGTAGACGCGGAACATCAGCTCTTTCCTGTTCGATTACGCGCTTTTTTGGCAGGACAGGATTTCACCGATTTCGATCCACACCAGCAACACTCCGACTCTGATTCACAGGCTCCTGAGCAACTTGCTGCTGCGTTCGCACACTATCGTCAAGCAAGCCTTGTCCTGCTCAAGCAAGTGCAGGACGACGACCTGGGACGGACGGTACAGCATCCCAAACTGGGTACAGTCACGCTGGCAGAGATGCTGCATACGTGGGCAGCGCACGATTTGATGCACACCGTCCAGGCCGAACGAGCGCTCATGCAACCCTTCATGCTCGGCTGTGGTGGCTGGCGTCCCTTCTTTTGGGATCACGAGAGCGCTGTGCCGCAGGAATAAACGACGGGAGGGAAGCTGGTCAATGCACTTTTTCACCGACGGTGTGATGTACCACACAGTGGATTATTGATCTTATTTGGCCGCCAAAAACAGCATAACCTGGCTGCGCTAAGAAATTGTTACGCTCAGGCAGATAGAATATAACCCCTTCCATAACAGCAATTCCTGGCCGTAAGTGCAAAAAACAGGCATAAAGTGGCCAGGAATCCAATTTGTGTGGTATACTTTGGGCGAGAGAGAGAAACATGTAGCAATGTATTTTTAGGACAAATACTCTTTCCCATATCTTTGTTCGAGAACAAAGATGAGAGGAGACTGTAGGCAGCGCAGAAGACCCACCGCTCTCACTGCAAGAAGTGGGTCAGCGGCTCGGTTATCAACCAACGACCTTGTACAAGATCAATCGAGCTGCCTGTCTCTCGCGATTGCTGGGCGTATCACGGCGTATCACCGAGAACTGCGAGAAAAACGATTACAGGGGTATCGTGAGGAGATCTGATGGATCGGATTGTACCTTCAGGCGGAGCAGGCGGCACTTACACAGAGGAATATCAGCCGCCATCTTGTTCAGCCTGCTATTTTACGTGATCCTAGCGTGCGAGCACTTTTGTAAGAAGTGTGCCAAGAAGTAGATGAGAGAAAATCGTAGCTAGAGAACATAAAAAGAGGCAACAAGATAACGCCTGCTTTCTGTGAAATTGTAATAGAAACGTAAAACGTTTCTATTACAAGAGGAGGAATCTAATATGCGTTCACAAGTACCATGCCCACACTGCCAGAGTTATCACACATATCCACACGGGAAGTTTATGCCATTTGAGCTTGCTTTCCTGATCGGTATTACGACATTTGGTTTAGGCTTCTTTATCACGATACCTTGGTGGCTTCTAGAGAAAATTATCAGAAACAATGATGCTTACTATCATCGTGGCTACCATTGTAGCGATTGTGGGTACAACTGGGTACATTCTGCTTAATAGTTTAGCCGCTAAAATGAGGATGAGTCCAAATTCAGACGAATTGCCAACATCTTAAAGAAAACTCGTTAAGCAATTCTCCAAAAAAGCATATCTTGGCCGCTGCGGCCAATTTATACCGTGAGTCACAGAGTAAAAAGGCAGGGAAGTCGAGCAGGGGGGTAAAGGGCATGGATAGGATCATGCCTACCACGTACCGCAGCGATAATTGCGATCCATGATAGGTTCTTTGTGACTCAGCCGGGTCACAGCGAGATTGCAAACTCGACTTCCTACAATTCAGTGTACTGTAGTCTGCAACAAGCAAGCAGTGATATGTGTGTAAGTGGACTGCCAAACGAGATATTCAGCAGTCCACCCACACATGTTGGAAGCACGGGTCACGGGTCGCGAAAACGTTTAGACTCGGCGTGCGCGGCGACGCAGCGGGGGTAGCAGAATCAGACCCAGAATCAAGCCAGCAACGAGGCCGCCAAGATGGTCCTGCCAGCCGATACTACCACTGAACGAGAAGTCAAAGCCTACGTTGATGAGTAGCCAGAAACCCCATTGGCCAAGCATGGCATTGCCGGTAGCACCTAGCGCACGACGGTTGATAAAAAAGAAAGCACCTAGAGCACCGAAGATACCTGCAATGGCCCCAGATGCTCCCGCAGAGAGAACATCCGGTGGGAGCAATAAGTAGCTGACAATACCACCAGCTAGACCTGTGAGCAGGTAGATCAGCAAGTAGCGCCATTTGCCATAGAAAATCTCAACCGCCGAACCGACGAAGTAGAGCGAGAGCATATTGATTGCGATGTGCGCGATACTGAAGTGTAGGAACATCGAGGTGAAAATGCGCCAGTACTGACCTGCAGCCACCAGAAAGCCTACTTGCCCTCCCATGTTGACTAACGCATCCTGGCCGATATCAACAATATTCTGGCTCATCAATGCCAGAACGAGATAGACCAGTACATTTATGCCGATGATGATATAGGTTAGAAAACGTGTGTTCTGGCTCATCCAGAAGCGTGTACGGACCATCTGGCGTTGCATGTTGCTGGGGCGCGACCAGGCTGGAACTTGTTCGCGCTGTTGCTGTTGTTGTTGGGATGCGGCTTGTGGCTGGATGCCTGCGTCAGGTGTTGGCGGAGTGGCGCTTGTCGGCTGGCTTTTGTAGCCGCTGGCAGAGATCGGCTCAACCGCTGGGAAGCAATTCTCGAATTTGCCACCGAACGAGAGGCGCGAGGCGCGGGAACGAGCCAGACCAGCATCGTAGTCCTGCTGTGTCATACGCAGCAGGTAAGCGCGTAAGGCATGGG
>JBDTBU010000292.1:0-20608 GCA_039923935.1 Ktedonobacteraceae bacterium
GACTGGCGTGCAAACCATTTTAGATAGCGGGCTACACCCGGCTTCACTTCCCTGACCATCTCTACATCTCCCTGCGACAAGGGCCGGATCAGCATCAGCATGCACACACTCAGGACGATAAAGACGAGCGCGAAAAGAGCCAACGTCAGCTTCGTCGAGGGGTGGAAGAACAAAACAGGCATGGCCGCGATAGTTACCGCCAGCAGTACACGTAAACTGAAGCCCAGCGGATATTTTAAGGGCAAATCTTTCCAGAGGAAGAGCAGCATAAGCCCGCATATGACCAGACGTGCAACCCCATCAGCCACGAGTGTGCCAGCCGGTCCCCAGCGCGGAGTCAGGTACAGACCGAGTACGATCACCACGATTAGCCCAGCCCATTGAGCGATGACCACATAGCGCGATTTGCTCATCACAAAGAGCGTCGATTGGTGGATGGTCATACCAAGCATACGCACCACTAAGTTGAGCGAGAGGAAGATCGCAAAAAGCTCCCCTGCCGACGCATATTTTTGCCCATAGAGCGCGATCACAATGTTTTTGGCGTTAAAGAGGCAGAAGATTAGCCCTGGTACCGAGAGCAGTGTCTCAATCTTGATTAATGTCTGCCAGATACGTGAGAGCCGATGGTAGTTTTTGCCAACAAAGGCAGCAGCTAGTGCGGAGACGCCCACACCGCCAAAGCCTGAGACGAGCAAGAGGTTGGCTCCATCGGTGAGTTGGAACGACGTGTTAAAATCAGCTTGCTGAGCCAGCGTCGCGCTAAAATAGAGCAGCAGGATCACCGAAATTTGCTTGAGTAGCGCCCCAGAAACCAGATTTGTGAACCAGGCTGAGATGCCTAGACGGAAGACTGGAGCCATTGGTTGATGGTAGCTTGCACCACGCGAGAAAATCAGTGGTGCCTGCCAGATCGCAAAAAGAAGCGCTCCCGCGAACATAACGATGCCCTGAAGCCACAAGATGCCGTCAATACCCCAACCCAGTTGCAGTGTGACAAAGCCCAGACCCAGCAGAAAGATTTGGCTCAGCCCGCCTACTATAACCACTACCTTCATGCGCATCACTGCGGCATAGACGGCGTTGAGCAAGCTAAAGAGACCATTAGCCAGCACCCAAAACGCAATTGGCGCGACATGCATTTGTACGCCGGGGCTACGCAATCCCGTAGCCATGTTCACTGTCATGGGCGTAGGAATAGCCGCGAGAAACGTAGCCAGTGTAGGCAAACTGAGCAGCAATACGCCCAAACAAGCCAGGAGTGTCCCAACGCGAATAGCCAGCAACCGTCGAATCAGCGCGGCGGCTGTGGCCTGCCCATGCTCGGCCAACAGCCGTGGCACAAAGGTCGTCGTGGCGTCTTCCAGACCAAAAGCCACGATATACGCGATGGTATTAAATGCTGTTGCTGCAACAGCGTACATCCCATAGTCGTTCCGTGAAAGGTTGCGCGTCAGTAAAATCGTCAGGAGAAAGAGCGAGACATAGACCCAGAGGCCATACGCCTGATTGAGTACATAACTATTGGGAGTGCGTTTGAGTAGGGAACGGGCGCCCTCCTCGCCCAATGGGGCTGTCGCATGTTCTGGCGTGTGCGTTGATGTGCCTGGGTCGAGAGGGTCGCCTACAGAAAGAACCCCGGACGCTGAGGCATGAACTGTTTCTGGCTCCACAGAGTATGTATGTCCTTCCCTTTGTTCAGTGGAGTCATCTTCAGGTCCAGGATTGAACCGTTGTAATCTCACTGGTCGTCGCATGAATTATCGCGTTGCTTTGTTTGTATGGCGAGATTGAAAAACAGACTGTGCCAGCCATCCAATGCCACCCAAAGCTGCAAACAGTTCCAGAATACTGACATTGCCCGTCACATTGTCGGATGAAACGAGGTAGAAGATGCCCACTTTAAAATTGGCAGCCGTCACAAAGAGACCAAGGCCAATCCATGCAGGTAGTGTAGCATAGAAGAGCGCTCGTTGCCAGTTACGGTTGAGAAAACCTACCAAAGTGGGTACTATATAGAGCAAAGGTGGAATAATCATAGCTACACTGTGCGGGAAAGGACCATCCAGAGCCGCGTTGGACGCATTGGGCAGCAGGTGTGTCCAGAGTTGTGCCGGGACCAGGGCTGTGGCCACTAACAGTGTTTCGAGAACAACCAGCGCAATAACGAGCATTGTGCGACGTTTCTCTTGAGCGGTATCTTGTAGACTTAAACGAAGCATTATACATCCTCTTCTTATAGATATAGAGATCTGGTTGCTTGGCACATCCTGACAGCCGCGATACGTTTGGCTTTATGGATGGATGTGCAAGAGACCCATCTGGTATTTGAACAGTAAAATGCGGCGTACCGAATCATCGATGTGCTGCTGGCTGATCGCACCGGAAGCCATGGCCTGTTTGATGCCATCGATCATCTGGGCCACCTCGTTGGGCGTGCCTGGGTCCATCAGAAGATCATCGCCGGCTTCAATCGCCAGGACCGCCGACTGTCCCAGGGTGTAGCGGGCCATGATCGCATCCATAGTTAGGCCGTCAGTGATAATCACTCCCTGGAAGCCCAACTGATCGCGTAGAACGCTGACAACTTTGGGTGAGAGCGACGAAGGTAAGCTCATATCTAGCGCCTTGACAAGTTCGTGCGTGACCATAACAGAGTACACATTTTTCTGGCTGAACAGATTTTTGTATGGCATCCAGTCAATGGTATTCAGGTTGTCCAGCGAGCGTGTCAGATATGGTAGACCGGTATGTGGATCGGTGCTCGTGTCTCCCAGGCCGGGAAAGTGTTTGATAGTGCCCAGAACTTTACCGCTCTGTTGCAAGCCTTTGAGATATGCCTCAGCCATTTCGCTCACAATGGTTGGGTTTTTGCCATACGTACGCCCAGCCAATTGCTGATTGGAGACATTGGTGACATCTACCACCGGAGCTAGGTTCAGGTTAAAGCCATAGTTTGAAAGATCTTGAGCATCTTTGAGACCTTGCAGGTACGCTTGATTTGTGTCTCCAGTTGCGCCAATTGTAGATGCAGAAGGTTGCCCCCCATCCAGATTGAGGAGGCGATCTACCGTGCCACCTTCCTGGTCAATGGAAATAATCATAGGTAGCTCGGCATTTTGCTGTATCTGCTTGTTCATCCCTACAAGTTGTGATTTGCTTACAATATTGCCTGCATACTCGATGACTGAGCCGACATGATATTTCGCAATCATTGCATTGAGAGCAGGCCCATAATCCGCCCCGTTGAAGCGTACTAACATCATCTGTCCCAGCTTTTGCTCCAGCGTCATATTCGCAAGTAGCGCATTCACAATCTGTTGCGGAGTTGGGGGGGTGGTTGTGTTTTTGCCCTTCACTCCTGGCATCTGACCCAACTGTTGACCAATCTGATTCAGTAAGCTTGGTCCTGTATTATTGCCAGCGCCAAAGACTGAAGCCCAACCCTGAGAACCAAAAGCCTGCCCAAAGCCCGCAGTGGTTGCGTTGATCACAACGATAATCAGCAGCAGGGCCAGTAACAATGCTCGTCCGTGCGTGAGCCTGGGTGTGCGAGGTGCTGGTGGTGGCAACGGGGTCGTTGGCAAGGGCGTGGTAAGGGTATTGGGAAAGGGTGTATGCCGTGTCACAATCGGGAGAATCTGTGTGTCGCTGGTCGTAATCACCTCAACCATGCTCTTCGTAGCCTGATCCTGGATTGGTTGTTCGATAGGGAGAATCTGTGTCTCCATCTGCGTTTCATCCAGCAAGCGTGGGGTATGCTGGTTCGGTTCTGCAAGATGCACATCGTTGAGCGCACTTTTTGCAGCATGATTGCCATTGAGCGTGTTTCTTTTCACAATATGCGGAGTTTGCGGCACTGCCTCGAAAGAGGCTCGGCGTGGTGGAATGACATTTTTCCTGGGTGTGGCTGGTGATCTGAAATACTCGTCCGGGAGCCTTTCGCCTAGTGCAGCAAATTTTTCATCGAGCAGACTCGTTGCTTTGAGGGTATGTTCCTGGATAGCTAGAGAGTTATCCTCGCTCCTGTCAGGCGCTTCCTTACTTGTTGTCACGGGCCTTTCCTTTAAACGTTCTAATGGTTCAATAGAATTGTTCAGATTTTTTTTAAAAGAATGCATTGCCGGGTTGCCGATTTTGAACGGTGGCTTCACCACTGGTATTTTTTGCGTATTTTCGTCGTCTTCCTTGTCTTTCTCCATCCTGCTCTGATTTTCAGCGAATTTTGCTTCAGTTAAATCCATGAAATCCCTCTTTATACCCAGGATTGGGTGACAAGGTTGCCTGGAGAACGTTGCGTTGCTCTAGCAGGCACTTGACTTGCTGAGATTGTAGCAGATATGCATGAAAATATATAGGGGTCCGACCCCGCGTAATGTTTACAACAAACGGATAACTAGCAAATGGGTCCACCACTTTACCCCTGACTGTATATCGATAAACTGTGAGCAAAGTCACAATAATAGGACTACTATCTTGTTTTTGATCTGCTAAACCGCTCAAGGCAACTTCTAACATTGTGTATACGACCAAGTTGTCTAACAGTTTCTCATTGAGAGTTTTACTGAGAGTGATGCGCTTCCCAAAGACAAAAGGGAGGCTATCGCAATCCCCTTTTTAGTATTGCAATAGCCCCCAAATGCAACGTTTCCCTCGCGTCTCATTCCACGTAGCACTTGCACACGCGCATCTTAACATGGTACAGTGTAAGCACATCCCTTTCCGTGTGCATACACCCGTTTCTATTGCGGAGAACAGGAGAGCATTCGATGAGTTTCACCAGTCGCCTCGTCCATTGGTTGATGCGTTTACCATCAGCCGAAACTCATGACATTGTGATTACACGCGACCTTCAGGTTCCCATGCCTGACGGAGTGGTGTTGCTTGCTGACCACTACGCGCCTCGTACAGGCTCCAAACGCCCAACGCTCTTGATCCGTTCCCCGTATGGACGGCGCGGCTTATTTGGAATCTTCACCGCGCTTCCCTACGCTGCACAAGGGTATCAAGTCCTGATTCAGAGTTGTCGCGGCACTACCGGTTCTGGCGGTACGTTTGTTTTCGCTCGTCACGAGCACGATGATGGGTTGGCAACCATCGCGTGGATCAAACAACAGGAGTGGTTTTCGGGTGAGTTGGCTACTGTTGGTGCCAGCTACCTCGGCTTTGTGCAGTGGGCAGTGGCTGCCGAGGCCGAGCCTGAACTCAAGGCGATGGTACTCCAGGTCACAAGCGCCGATTTTAACCACTTCCGTTTCCAGGGGGGATCGTTCAATCTGGAAACATCTCTGAACTGGTCAACGATGATGACAACCCAGGCTGCGACTGGGATGCGGCTCCGCTCAATTCTGACGCAGGGTAAAACAGCGCGTCGGCTGGCTCAGGCGTACCAGCATGTGCCGCTTGGCGAGGCTGACCAAGCCACCATTGACCAGCCATCCCGCTCGTTCCAGGAGAATATTTTGCATGGGCCTGAGGACGACTATTGGAAGCCTGTCGATTATAGTACCCGTATCGCAGAAATCACCACACCTATCTATCTCATGGGCGGCTGGTATGATCTTTTCCTGGATTGGCAACTCAACGATTACCAAGCCCTGCGAGCGGCTGGACGCCAACCCTATCTGTTGATTGGCCCCTGGACACACACCTCAGCCGCTACGAGCAGCGTGCTGGTCCACGAATCGCTGGCCTGGCTGCGTGCTCATGTGAAAGGTGATCGGAGCGGATTGCGTGAGACTCCTGTTCGACTGTTTGTCATGGGAGCAAATGAATGGCGCGATTTCTCCGACTGGCCGCCACCTACGCATAACGAGCGTTGGCACCTTCAATCTGGCGGTGCACTGGCAACTGCCGTTCCATCCACCTCGGAGCCAGATTGCTACCTCTATGATCCTGCCAATCCCACGCCAGCAGTGGGAGGAAATTCACTTGGGGCACCAGAGCATATGGGACCGAAAGATAACCGTACGCTGGAAGCTCGCCCGGATGTGCTCGTGTATACAAGCGCCACCCTGGAGCAAGATCTGGAGATTATCGGCCCAGTTACCGCCGATCTCTATGTACGCTCTAGCCTGGAACATACTGATTTCTTTGCCCGGCTCTGTGTAGTAGAAGCTTCTGGCAAATCGATCAACCTGTGTGACGGTATCTTACGCCTGACTCCTGGCAGCGTCACGCCAGAGTCCGATGGCAGTTTGCGCATCTCGATTCATCTCTGGCCGACTGCTTGCCGCTTGCTTAAGGGACAATGTATACGCGTTCAGGTTTCTAGCGGTGCACACCCGCGTTTTGTCCGTAACCTGGGTACAGGCGAACCATTGGCTACTGGCGAGAAGCTCTGTGTTGCCAATCAGACGGTCTATCACGATCCAGAGCACCCTTCTGCCATTTTGCTACCAGTGTACCAGAGACCCTGAGATCGTATAGTCTCAGGAGAGAGGTTGCGTATTGTGCTAAAAACAGGTAGGAAAACCGCTGATATTGTGATTATTGGTGGTGGCATCTTTGGCGCAAATCTCGTCTATGCCCTGGCGATGCGGGGCGCGAAGCATATCTTGCTCTTGGAGCAGGATGTGCTTGCGGCAGGCTCCAGTAGCAAAGCGGCAGGAGGATTGCGCCAGCAGTTTGCCGACGAGCTTGATATTCGTTTCTCGATTGAGGGGATTCGCTTCTACGAACGTTTCACCCGTGAGTATGCCCCAGTCGAGGTGCAAGATCGTCCGCCGCGTTTCTTCCAGCATGGTTATATGTTTCTTTGCGCCACCTCGGAAAGCTGGCAGGCCATGCAGCGCTATGTGGAGTTGCAGCAGCAACTGGGCGTCCCTACGCAATTGCTTAGCCCCACGGAAGTCAGTGCACGCGTGCCGCAACTGGTGGTTGATGATCTTGTTGGCGCTACGTTCTGTCCGACTGACGGCTATAGCGATCCCGGCGCAATGACGCGAACATTGGCTCAGGCAGCTCGTGAACAAGGCGTTACTATTCAGGAGCATACGCTGGTGACGGGCATCAAGATCAGGCAGGGTCGGGTTCAGCGTGTCGAAACGTCACAGGGATCAATTGCTACACCGATGGTAATTAACGCAACTGGTGCCTATGCTGCCCTAGTTGCACGCCTAGTTGGGATTACAGATCTGCCAGTCTGGCCGCTCAAACGCCAGCTTTATCAGACCGAAGCTTTTGAGGATTTGCCTCAGGATGTACCGATGGTGGTTGATTTACACACAGGCTTTCACTTCCGCCGACGAGACGATGGAGTTGTCCTGGCACTTCCACTGTCAGTTAGTCCAGAGCAGATCATGCGCAACAAGAATCTGGAGCCAGAATCTTTCGCGCTCAACACAGAGGACTCGCTCTGGCCTATGCTCCAAGCGGAGGTTAGCCGCAGGTGTCCAACATTAGCACAAGCCGGTATTAGACGTGCTTGGGCGGGCCTCTACGAGATGACCCCGGACGAGCATGCTATTCTAGGCCCAACAGAGATTGAAGGGTTTCTTTGCGGCTGTGGTTTCTCTGGACATGGCTTTATGCACTCACCACGGGCCGCACGCCTGCTTGCTGAGCATATCCTTGGCAAGCAGGAGAGCGCGTCTGAACTTGCCTTGTTCAGCCTGGAGCGTTTCCGTTCAGGCAAACTCATCAAAACCACCAGCCTGCTCTAATCTTAGCTGCGTTCTCCGCCGAATACGCTTTGTGCGCTGTGCAATTTCGCTGTTGCATCATTGTGAAAAAGCTTGGTGATCCTGGCTTTTCTGCTTGTTTCCGCACGTCATGGTGGGCTATACTATCCGTACCTATTTCATCAAGAACAATTGGAAAGAGCAGAAGAAGTATGATACAGGATCAGTATTCTAGCCCTCTGACACATCCCGATGCACCCAAGCGATCTAGCTTGACCAGGGGCTTACGGCGCTTTGCGCTCCCTTTGAGGTCTTTTTTGCTTGGCCTGAGCGTTGCCTTGCTTCTGGCCTGTGTTGAAGCTGTGCTCTGGTTGCTCAATCCCGCACACGTTTTTGGTGATACTCTCCCTCATACGCTTTCAACTTTCTTTTCGACACCATTGTTTCTGTTTATACTGCTGGTCCAGACCATACTGGTTTTCTGGCTGGTGCGGGTAATAGCCCAACCTCTGGCGCTGCTGGCCTATCTTAAGGCGCTACTCCTGGAGCAGGAACGCTATCGCATACTCAATACATCGTTGCAATCCTGGTCTGTGCCTTATGAGGTACCCCTGCTCCTCTATGAGGATGATCCTGATCCCACGCGTCCGCGCCAGGCCAACACTTTGACAATTCCCGCACTGATCGAAGCTGTGATGACTGGCACTTCTGCACATTGGTTGCTGCTTGGCGTGTCAGGGGCGGGCAAAACACTCTTTCTACATGCCTATCTTGCTGCCGCATCGCACTATCGCCGTGAGCACGCCTTTGGTCGGCGCTTCAAGCTACCAGTTTTTCTGCCTCTTACCTATTACACGCTCCTTCTCCAAGCCCTCGATCTCTCTGATCCTTCGGATTTTTCCCTCCTCGATTTTCTCTCCACCTGCGATTTGCCTGCGCTTGGACACTTGCGCCCCTATCTCAGTAAACTTTTCCAGCAAGGGCGTTTGTTGTTGCTTTGCGATGGTCTGGATGAAGTACCCGGTATCTATCGTCCAGCACTCGATCATGAACTGACCTTGCTGTTGCGCCAGAGCCGGAATGCGCTGCTTCTCACCTGCACGCCAAAGGTCTATGAACAATCGCCTGAACTGATTCAGGTCGTCGGTGAAAACCTAGTGCCGCGTGCGGTCTTTCCTGCCCTGGACCAGGCGCAGATACGCGGGATTGTGGAGCGCTTTATTACAGAACTAGATGCTAATGCTCATCCTAAATTGCCCACCGCTGGGCAGGTGATGGCCGCCATTGGACGCACACGTTTGCGCTTCCTCTGTCCAACGCCGTTCTACCTCTTTGCACTCTTAGGTGTGATCGCGAGCCAGGAGAATGCTGACCTTTTGCGACTGGATACACGCGGACGGTTGCTGAGCACTCTGCTCAGCAACCTTGAGCAAAAGGTGCAAGCAGATGGGGCGCTGGATTTTCTCGGCGAACTAGCCTGCATTGCACGTTGGCAGGGTGACGATTCGGCTCTTTATGTAGCGGACGAAGTAGGTGTGGCAACGCATGCTACGTATGTTGTGCATCACAATGAATACAATGAGCAAGAAGAGACTTTTCTGGCCTGGGCGCAGGATCAGCGCGTGACATTTCCTTTTGCGACGGCTATGGGACCAGGGCTTGCTCTACGCTCTGGCCCAACACGTCAGACTAGCAGCTTTGAATTGGCGTGCACGACTTCGTTGCTGGATCTGAGTTCTCAGCATGTGGTCAGTTTCCGCCATTCCCTGCTTGCCTCAGCGTTGCTAGCCAACTATTTTGCACGCATGTTGGGCACCAGTGCGCTGGATAGCGAGGTGATCGAAACCTTTCCCGACGATCTCGCGCCCTGGAGCGAGCCGCTGACCCTGTGGGCTGGTTTGCTAGAGCGACCCCTGCTAGCAGCTAATGCGTTGGCGCTCGCTGCCTGTGAACATCCTGAGCAGCGAGCGGGCGCACTCGTTCTGAGCCTGATCTGCCTGGGTGTGGCACAAACTCCGCCTATAGTTGATCCGCTTGCCTCTGTGCCGCCCGCCCTCGCAACCGCTCTGGGGAATCTGCTGAACGAGCCGAGAGCGTTGTTGGAACTGGCGGTTCTCTTCACGCGCTGCGCCGAACGTGGTTCACCGGAACTCTACCAGGCACTTTTCCCCCTGCTGGCGCTCAAAAATATCGAAGCTTTGCTGGTACTACTCGATCCTGCGTTGGTTTCCGATCTGTTTTTCCAACGCTTGCGAGAGGTCATTGACGATGTGGAACAAGAAGATCTCGTCAAACGTCTAGTACGGGCGCTAAGTTGCTGGGGCGAGGCCGTGGTGCTGCGTGCGACCCTGCTCTGTGGGTCCAATTCTGGTGGTCGCCTGCGTACCGCCGCTATTAATATGCTGGGCAGGACGCGGACCAGTAGTGCAGTCGATCCGCTCATCGCCTGTTTACATGCTCCTGAGCACTATATTTTTACGCGTGCGGCCAATGCTTTGATGCATTTGGGACCGGATATTGTGTTGACACGTCTACTGCAAGAATTGGAAACACGTTCAGCGACTGGCATGCCACAAACGTTGCACCGGGCCATTCTGCCGATTATCGAACACTTCCTCAACGAGCCAGAGCCGGTATACCAACTCACACCAACGCAGAATGAATTGATTATCGACGCGCTCATGTCTCTGCTCGCAACCCATACCGATGCGGCTGATCTGGAGCAGGCGCGGGAGATCCTGGTCAGCCAGGGGCAGATGGCTGAGGAGCGTGCGAGTGGGAAGCTTGCACTGAGTATGCTGGTCCAGAATCTCACATCTGCTAATGCGAAGGTTGCCCGGAGTATGAGCGGTACACTCAAAGAGGTGGGTCAGGTAGCTACGCCGCACCTGCTTGAGCAACTAGCCCAGCAGCCCGCCGAAGCCGAGCTTGTACGCATTCTGGATGTGTTGTCTTCCTTGCACGATATACGTGCCCTTCCTGCCCTACTGGGTTTGCTGGATGATGATTCGCTCTTAGTGCAACAGGCTCTTGTCGTTGCCCTCACATCTTATGCACCCGCGTGCATTCCTGGCTTGATCGATGTGCTGTTGAACCATGCCGACGAGTTAGTTGCGGCTCGTGCAGAGCAAATCTTGGGTGAACTGGGTACAGTGGTTGTTGAACCAGTCGTGCAGGCGTTAACTCCTCTGGTGGCTGAGCGCACGCCTTTGCTAGTGCATATACTGGAACGTGTGCGCGACGCTCGTGCTGTACCCGCACTGGTCGAGTTGCTGGAGAGCACCCAATCAGAGGTGGTGCTGACTCTGGCCCTCGCGCAGGCTCTTGGTCAACTGGCAGATGAACGCGCCGTTCCGCCTTTGCTCGATTATCTAGCGGGCACCAATGCGCTGCTGGCTGAAGGTGCGCTCAATGCGTTGAGTAGCCTCGGAGAATTGGCTTGTGAGCAACTGCTGGCTCAGCTTATTACGCCCCAAAAAACGCCGTTGGTCACGCGTATAGAGCGCGTTCTGTTGGGTATGCAGCCCTTCCCTGGTGAACGTCTGCTCAAGGCGGTAGACGAGGGCAACACCGATCAAGCACGCTATCTCGCAGATGTTTTCCTGAACAGAGGAGCAGATGCAGCCCAACTGTTGGTCACGCATCTCTTTCATGATCGGCAGCGTATCCGCGAGTATGTGCGGCAGGTTATAGCGCGTCTAGATGGGCGCTACGCTGTTCCGGCTCTCCTCGAAGCATTGCGTAGGCCGGACTCCGCCTGGCGTGGGCTACTAGCGACCTATCTGCTCACGCATCCAGATGAGGCTATTCCGTCACTGGTCGGTTTGCTGGACGATCCTGCCCGCTACGAGGCTGCTGTCTCGATTTTACTCCAGGCAGGGCCGCCCGTTTTGCCCGCACTGGTCCCTGCGATGGAGGCGAGTAATAGTGGCGTGCAGGCATGTGCCAAACATATTCTGGTTACTCTGGTGCAGCAGCAACCAGAGCTGCTAGCCAACGTGGTCCAACTCTTTGGCCTTGCTCTTCCTGCGCGTGCGCGTGAACTGTTGCAGCATATTTTGACAGAAGATCTGGTCGAGAGCAGCCAGCCTGCTTTGCTCGCTGGCCTGGAAAATGCTCATGTGGCGCAAGATGCCTCTGAGACGCTTGTACGTCTGGCCCACCGCAGTCCTGCGTATAGTGCCTTTGTGCTTGAGCAGCTTTTGCAGGCTTTGCGTATCAAATCCCGTCGCTCTGGAGCCTCGCTGACTCTGATCGAGCTTGGTGCAGCAGTTGTGCCAGGAGTTGGTACGTTGATTACTGATCCTGACCTGGAGGTCGCACGCGCCGCCAAAGCTGTTCTGAGCAAGATTGGTACCCCTGCCTTAGCATTTCTCTGGGCAGCGCAGAGTGATAGCAGCGATCCGACCCGGCGCGAAGCCGCACGCGAGGTCTTTCGCGCTATACCAAGCTCGGTTATTAAAGATGAACTGGTTGAGCTTTTGACGAGTGCTCGCCAAGAGGAGATCTCGATGGCCCTGGCACTGCTTTTGGAGCGTATCCACGACGAATATCTTCAGCCAGGGCATACTGGTGAAATGCTGCCCGCACTGCTTGAGTATGTGCAAGTATCCAACAACGAACGAGCCAGCCTACGCATTCTGGCGCTCCTGATCCTGCTTGGTGGTCCAGTCGTTATAGGTGCCTTGATCGACGCGCTCTACGCTTATCCGCAGGGCCACACACATCTGATCTCGGCCTTGCTTCTACTGGGTCAGGGAGTTGAGGCTGAGATATTGACCATCCTGCGTGATCCCGATGCGCCCACGCAGCTTCAGGCTGAGGTAGTGGGTATCCTGGCTATGCGTGCCCCCCAACAGCAAGAAGTGCAGAAGCGTGCACTGAGTCTAAGTGAGTATGGTTTGTGGGCGGGCCGCTCCTCTAACAGCATCACCACCGTCTTGCAGCCTGGGCAGCTAGAAAGCTCTCTGCATGCCCTGGGTGGTCTGCTCGTGGCTGGACACTGGGACTCTAGTGAGTTGCAGGCTTTGCGGACCAGTAGTAAAGTTGGTAGCGCCGAACGCGAAATATACAATATTCTGCTTGGTTGGCGCTATAACCCGCAGATCACGCGTCTAGAGCATGAACTGGAGACTGAGCGTGAGGAGCACAGGCGCGAGGTAGTCGCGCAGGCTCAGGCGCTGATGGTGATGAAGACGCAGATGCTTGATTTGGAGAACGATCTGGATACCTTGAGGCATGAACACAATGAGCAGCACTATGTTCATGAGCAGAAAAACAAAGAGCTGAAAGAGTTTCAGGAATCTCTCATGGATGTGAACCGGGAGAAGCAGGAGCTTCAAACCAGCCTTCGTCAAACCACTCAGGAGAAAGTAGCTCTCGTAGCCAGTTCAAAGCAGGCCATCCAGGAGAAAGAGCATCTGTCAGCTGAAGCCAAACGCTGGCAGGAGTATAGTCAGCAGTTAGAGCGGGAAATGACCACGTTGCGTCGCCCCAAGCCTAACGCTTGAGCGTAGGTGTGTATTTTGCATCTCCAGAGGTGCAAAATACACACCTACACTGTTAGGCTGAGAGCGAAGTTCCTAGCAGATCAACGCGTTTCGCTGCCTCCATATCGCCTTTGACCCAGCGCGAGCCAAATATAGCGACAATACCTGCGATGGCAAGCGATGGCGGAAACAGAAAAATTAACGCGAGCATCAGGTCGTGACCTGCGACGCCGTTTTGGAAGTTCTGACCGCTGTGATCGAAGCTGCGTGCTAGGATACCAATCAGCGGTGCCGAAAATGCATCACCGAGAATATGCGAAAGGAAGAGCGAGACAGCCACGGCTGAGCCACGCAACATTGTTGGTACAATTTCTTGGAGAGCGGCAGCCGTTGGGCCAGTGCCGAGGTTGAGGAAAATCGCTGAGAGCGAAAAGAAAACGGTGTACAACGGGAGATTATGTGAATATACAGCGATCAGAACCGCCGCTGCATAGGTTGGCATACTGAGCAAAAAGCCGAGTCCGCTTACCAGAACGCGTGCACCAACAAAGCGAGGCATCCACCAATCAGCGAGATAGCCACCTACGATGACCCCTATACTTGCTGCTAGCAGCACGGCAAAACCAGTAAAGAAAGCCGCTTGTGCAGAACTCAAACCAAAAGTGTCTTTCTGCTGCATAAAGATCGAGAGATAAGTAACAGTCCCACCAAGGACGAAAAGCGAGAAAATCTGCATGATGATCAAGACTACGAGCGTCTTGTTCTGTATCAAGACCAGAAATTGTGCGAGCACCGTGCGCGGTTTCTCCGCGAGATAGGTTTCTCCTACTGCTTCTACTTCTTGCGATGAGGCATGGTTGGTCAGCAGTTTCGGTTCTTCGTCGGCCTGGTTGCGCCGTGGTTCGCGCATACGCCAAGCAACGAAAGCCAGCAGTAAACCTGGGATGCCGGCGATGAGAAAGGCGAGATGCCAGGCTCCATGGTAAAGACCGGCGATAACCCCACCCATAATGATGCCTATCAACAAGCCAACCTGGCCGCTGACTGCCCACCAGCCCATCACTTGTCCTCGGTTCTTTTGACGAAAATAATCACTTAAAAGAGCCTGGCTGGAGGGAGAGTAGCCCGCCTCACCAATGCCTAAGACTGAGCGAGCCAAGAAAAGCGTTGTAAAGCTATTTGCCAGAACCGTAAAGGCCGTCGCCAAGCTCCAGACGCCAACAGCCGCCGCAATCACATCCTTGCGCTTGATACGGTCAGCTAAGAAACCAAAGGGAACGACGCTGAATGTGAAGAGAAGCACGAACGCGGAGGAGAGATACCCAATCTGGTCGATTCCTAGATGCAACTCCTTCGCAATAATGTTTGCAGCTCCGGTCAGGATGTACCGGTCTATACTATTTAACATGCTGATGATGAATAAGATCCAGAACACGTAGAGGGGGTATTTTGTGCTGCGCTTCGTTGCGGTTTGTACACTTGCTGTTTCAATCGCCGATGATAGCTCGCTCATGGTACAGCTCCTTCTGTTGCTACGATAGGGGCAAGGTTCTTCTGTCTGAAGATGGATAGAAACGTCAGGTTAGCACTGATAAGTATCTCGAACGTCACAACGCAAGAGTTTGGACGTGAAAATAGTATAACATAAACATGAGGAAATGTGGTCACAATCTGCGAATCACAGGGCGACCCGGCAGCAAATACAGCGTATAACCCGCGACAATGCCGGTGCAGAGCAGAACGGTGGCTGGTCCGCCCAACAGCGTAATCAAACCGCCAGCCGGGAAATCGCCGAGGGGACGCACACCCATGATAAACAGCGTGTTCAGGCTCATCACACGTCCGCGCATTTGCGGCGGCACGCGTGTTTGCAGCAGGGTAATCGTGGTTGCACCTACGCCGTTTTGTGCGATCCCAAAGAACAGCAAGGCCAGCAACGAGAGCCAGAAAAGTGAGCTGAGTGCGAAGAGGAAGAGTGCCGCACACCAGATGAGCAGTGAGATCAGCAGCAGGTAGCCTTTGTAGCGAAAATCGCCTAGCGAGGCCACGAGCAAGGCTCCCAGGACGGTTCCCAGGCCCGCAGCTGAGAAGAGCAGGCCGAGTTGAAAATCGTTCAAATGGAGAATTTGTGTGGCGAAATAGGGCAAAATCAGCGAGGTTGACGGGCCGAAGAAGAGCAGTGCCCCATAGCCTGAGAGCACCCAGGGCAGCGCTGGGTCGCGTCCAACTGTCAACAGCGAGGCGCGGATCGAGGCGAGCATTGGGCCGCGTTTCTCTCGACTCTCAGCCGCGCGATCTGATGGAACACGCAGCACAGCCAGCACACCTAGCACGCCCAGGAAGCTGATCCCATTGAGAAAGAAGTTGCCCGCGAAGCCGCTCAACGGGTTGGTGATCCCCATTTGCTTGGCCAGATAGGCCAGCACACCGATGGTCACGCCACCCAACGCAGGCCCAATTACCGCAGCACCATTGAAAACAATCGATTGTAGCGAGATCGCGTTCATCAGGTCTTCTAGCGGCACCAGGATCGGCACCAGCGAGGAACGTGTAGGCTGGTCAAAGCTGAGGATGGTCCCGGAGATGAAGGCCAGCAGAACGATCAGCCCGACTGAGATCACGCCTGTGATGGTCAGGATGCCCAGCACAAAGGCCAGCAGCATCGAGAGACTTTGTGTGAATAGCAAGAGGCGTCTTTTATCGATGCGGTCCGCGATACCTCCGCCAAGCAGCGCAAAGAGGAAGAAGGAGATCGCCTGAGCCAGCGAAACAGCGCCCAAGGCCAGGGCTGAGCCATGGGTAATTTTGAGCACGAGTAGACTTTGGGCCACAATTTGCATCCATGTTCCCACAGATGAGATAAGCAAACTGATCCAGAGCAGACGATAATCTCGATGGCGTAGCGCTTGAAACGTACGCGGACGGCGAGCCATAGGTGTGTTTGCTTCTGGCGCAATGAGTCCCAGACGTCCTATAGCCAGGGAAGTTTTTTTCAATCTGCCTATCCTTTATGAAAAATAGCTCAGCATGTCTCTTTTTTCTTCTCCAATTATAGCGCATTTTAGAACTGATAGGGGAATAATGGTAGTATCTTCGACGCATAAACCTGTCATTTATGCATAATAGTAGAGTGTAGAGTATAATAACGCGTTATTATACTCTACACTCTACTATTATGCATAAATTGTGTTTAATATCACTATTGTTCTATCAAATCCTCATAGAGTACTACAGTAACACAACCATAGATGAGGTGAGGGATGAGGTCCGCCAGCCAGTCTGCTGCTTTCCATGTCTTGGGATTGCTTACTTTCAGCAATGCTAGGGGCACGTCGCTGGCGGCCATTGCCGCGAGACCAACGAGGGTGCCAGCAAGGGGCAGACATATTTCGTCGCTCTGTGAGCGCAACACGCCATAGATAACTCCCATACCGAGTCCGTTGACGTAGCCCAACAAAGCACCAAGTCCGCTGGCACGATGCTGTGCCGTTTCATCTTCAGCACCACTATCGTGCTGAGAGAGCGGTAGATGGGCCATGCTGGCTAGTTTGCTCGCCATTTGGGCGGGCGCATTGCTCGATGGACGACCACGCAGAGCCATGTCCACGTAGGTTGCCATGTTAATTGCGACTGTTCCCACTGCTCCAGCCAAAAGACCGCGCCAGAGTGTGCGTATCATACTTTTTCTCCTTGCATATAGCTTCTCTTTTCTACACGTTCCAGCCTTGTTTTTGGTTTTTGCCATCGATAGTACCCTACTTCTGATGTTTGCCATTGATATAGCCCTGCGCCTTGAACCAGACTTGTGCGCTTGCCTCGCGTCCCATCATGCGCCCATCGAGGTCGCTTTGTGCGAAATGCGTGCCGCTGTAGCGACTGGCTACACCTGCCTGGTCTGCTGCTTGTGTGAAGGTGCGCCAGGAAAGCGTGATGTTGGTCGCTGGCGTGGTTGGTTCAATCAACGAGTGATGGGCAGGCTGAGTATAGGATAGCCCCATCTGGTTGCTGCCCGTAAAGCGTCGTAGAATGTCAGATGCTGCTGAGCTAAAGGCGCTCTGTTCGGAACAGTATTCCGGGCAGGATGGTGCAGCGTTGGGTTGATAGGGTTGCCAGTACGCGCCGTCGATCATTTGAACACCTTTGCCGGGACCAGCCCAGGCCCGTACTTGTTTGCCTTTAAAGAGATAGTGAATAGCCGTTAGTGGGTAGGGCGAACTGTAGGCGCGTTTCGTGGCCCAGCAGGCGATACTCGCGTCCAGCAGAGCGTTGGTAAGCGTGAAGAACAGCTTGATGTTCTGGTCCAGGTTGTAGCCGGTGCGCTGTGAGATCATCTGCGCAAAGAGATTCCAGTGGCCCGGCTGCTGCTCCATATGCGGGCCATTTGTCCAGTATTCGGCTATGACTTTCTGCTCATCGGTCAGGCCCGCGCTGTACTGCAAGATTTGTCGCGCCTGTTCAGTGTAGGCCGGAGATGGCGAGCGCGGTGGTCCCGGCACTGGTAGAAGCTCTGCCGAACTGGTCAGGGCGAAGGGCGTCACATTGCCCCATTGCGCGTTGCTGAACTGTTGAGTCGTGAGGCTAGTAGGGTGTTTGAGATTGGGAACACGCAATGGTTGCCAGTGGTTGGGATCTTTGATTTTATCAGACGTATTGATTGGCTTGTAGTGAGTGTAATCCGAATAGGCTCCGTGAGTGAAGGTGCCAAGCTGGTTTGATCCGTCCAAGTGGCGAATATTCAGGACTGCCTGCGCAGTCAGATTGCCGATCCCGGCAGGTGTATTGGCGTTGGTTGCCTGATCGGCGGGATCGTATTTCAGACTCATCATTAACTGCTGAAAGCGTGTTTTCTCAGTTGGAAAGAGGTCTGCCAGGGCGCGGTAGGCCGCGTAGCTGATCGCCTGAGCCTGATCCGCTGGCGTATGGTCAGTTTCCGCTTGTCTCAGACGTGAACCAAATTGCGTGCCTACAGCGACACGATCATAGGCTGCCCAGGCGTCGAACATGCTGGTGTGGACAATTGCCAGAGCGCGGGCTGCCACTGGCATCGTGGGTTGAAGGGTGCGGATCGCTTGCAGGATCACGTTATTCCATTGGATGACCAGTTGATCCCCGTTGCCGCTACCATTCCCTTCTTCAGTCTCCTTCGTAGGATGTGCTTGAAAGATGGAATGAGGCGACCCAGCCAGGAGCCAGCCGCCCAAACCCACCGCAGTGGCGGCCACACCCAAGCTGCCAATCAGGAGTTGGCGCCGTTGTATACGCTGGGGATTTTCATGCGTCACTACTTCTTCTTCTTCGGGTGTTGCTGAGGGTGGCGACTCTTCGGTCACTGTTCTGACTGCTGCTCTGGCCGCGCTCGCTCGTGGTGGTACGCTAGCAACTGGTTTGCCTTGTCGGGCGGCTGAACCCACCTTTTGTTTTTGCTCGTCTTGTCTTGCCATGTGGAGCCTACCTTGTTCTCACTAAAATCTGCTTGCCTGCGAATAGAGAAGGAGACGCGTGTATCGGTTCTGCATAGTTTGATCTCAATAAGTAAGAGTAATATCTGGGGATTGTCTTGTGATAATTGCCGTGTAACGCGCATCCCTGTTATCTGAAATATACCAGTGGCTCAGAACGTGAGTATGTCGATGCTTGCATGTTGTGCTTCCCAAAGAGGAATAGAGAAGTGGAAGCCAAAAGCCCCTTTAGATTTTTTTTGTCGTAAAACAGCAATGTGCGGCTACACCGCGCTCACACTGTTCCTCGACTGACGCGCCAATCAATTCTGTGAGCAGTGTTCTCGTGAGTTGGCAGATCTCTGGATGGCCTGGCACAACAGCCGCAAGGGGGCAGCTATAGCCTTGGATCGTGTATGTATCGTCGTGCTCCTCTAGCTCAGCCAAACCGCCGAGTTCGTTCAGGATCGCGACTGCTTGTTGCAGACGTACGCGCAATTCACCTACAGGAATATTCCATTGCAGAGCAAGGCGCCGGCCAACATTTTGCATGATCTCTTCCAGTTTTTCAGCAGGCATACAGGTCGCGAGCACTTCTAATAACTGTTGTAGCACTGGAGCATAGGCTTTGGGGAAATGCTGTTCGGCTTCAGGGGTGAGGCTGTAGACTATTGCAGGCTTGCGGTTGCCCCGACGCGCTCCCGATTGGCACACGAGGCCGTCTCGTTCGAGCGTAACCAGATGTGTGCGTACGGCGTTGTCGGTCAGATGAAGGTCTTGGGCCAAATCATCTACCGTGTGAGTGGCGCGACGGAGCAGCAGAATGATGCGCCCGCGTGTGCTTGCAAAAAAATGTTGGTTCCATAGCATGAATGACGTTCCTCCAGTACTCTTCTTCAGTATAGCAGCAAAGCTGTGTCTTTGTCAATAAAGTCAATGATATCATTGACTTTATTGACAAACTATGGTATATAGAAAGAGAGGAAATTTTTGTACATGCTGAGCCGTGAAGAAATAAGAGATTCAGCATGTACTACTATAGACAAGGAGAAAAAACGATGTCTGACGCACCTCAACAATTATCTGAAGATGCAGTGCCTTCTATGCCACCAGCGCCTTTTGCGGAGCGTTTGAGTGATTGGCTACAGGGTGTGCTCCAAAAAGTGCCTGGGATGCAGCGCTCATCGCCACGACATCTGAAGAGCTTTTTAAATGGCACATGGCTTGGGCACCCCTTGCACCCGGTACTTACGGATGTGCCAATTACTGCCTGGGTGCTGACTGCAGTTTTCGATGTGATCTGGCTGATCGCGCATCCCAGTTGGGCAGCCTATGGAGCGTTTGTAACAGTAATTGTGGGCCTGTTTGGTGCTCTGGCAGCGGTCGTGACCGGGTTGGCCGATTGGAGTGATACGTATGGTTCGGAGCGACGCGTGGGCCTTAACCATGCCATTTTTAACGCTCTAGCGTTTTTGCTGTACATCCTCTCTTTTGTCTTGCGCCTCCTCGCTGGTCCTAGTGATACTCTGCTCGCCGTTATTGTTGGTTTTGTGGGCTTAGTCAGCGTTTCATATGCAGGCTATCTGGGTGGTGAGATGGTCTTTGCCAAAGGCACTGCTGTCAACCGCACCGCCTGGGAAGCGGCAGGCGAGGATTACGAGATAGTTATGGCGGTCGCTGATGTACAGGCAAATAAGTTGTACCGCGTCATGGTCGCCGGAGTTCCAGTGATCCTGTTGCGGCAGGGAGAGCAGTTTTCAGCTATTTCAGCCACCTGCTCACACGCTGGCGGACCTTTGGACGAGGGTGAACTGGTCGGCGATATTGTTGAGTGTCCGTGGCATGGTTCGCGTTTCTGTCTGCTCGATGGGCGCGTGCTCACTGGACCAGCTACTGTGCGTGCTCCGCGCTATGCTGTGCGTGTCGATAATGGGCAGCTTGCGCTCAAACGTATCGGCGAATAGTAAATGTGAAGAGACCTGTTAGTTTCTAGAAAGAGTTATAGTACAGTGTTTGAACAAAATAGGCATGAGGAGAAGCATGGAGCGGACATTGACCA
>JBDTBU010000293.1:0-6996 GCA_039923935.1 Ktedonobacteraceae bacterium
GGCTCATTCCCACAGACCGCCGAAGTTCGCCAGATGCGTCGCCGCTTCGAGACAGGACAGGCCTCGGCGCAGGAGTATGAGCACTTCATTAAGCAGAGCATTGCTGAGATCATTGCGAAACAAGAACAATTGGGGATCGATGTGCTGGTGCATGGTGAGTTCGAGCGGAATGATATGGTGCAATACTTTGGCGAGCAACTGTCCGGTTTTGCCTTCACGCATCACGGCTGGGTTCAGAGCTATGGCTCGCGGTATGTACGCCCACCTATCATCTATGGGGATGTCGCTCGCCCCGCACCGATGACGGTTCGGTGGAGTGTCTATGCGCAGTCGTTGACCGACAAACCGGTCAAAGGGATGTTGACCGGTCCAGTAACCATGCTCCACTGGTCCTTTGTGCGCGACGATCAACCACGCGAGACGACGTGTCGTCAGCTTGCCCTGGCACTCAGCGAGGAGGTAGCTGACCTTGAACGCGCTGGACTGCGTGTGATCCAAATCGATGAACCAGCCTTGCGTGAGGGATTACCGCTCCGTTATAGCCAGTGGTCTGCCTATCTGACCTGGGCCGTAGCCTGTTTTCGATTGGCGACCTCTAGTGCGGAACCGGCGACGCAGATTCATACCCATATGTGCTATAGCGCCTTCAATGATATCATCGAGGCTATTGCTGCGCTAGACGCCGATGTAATCTCTATCGAGAATTCCCGTTCAGGAGGAGAATTGCTTGAGGTATTCCGCCAAAGCAGCTATGACAAAGAGATCGGTCCTGGCGTGTACGACATTCACGCGCCACGCGTCCCCAGTGTTGACGAGATCGAGGCAATGTTACGAGCAACGCTCCAGGTCTTACCACTGGCGAACGTGTGGGTCAACCCCGACTGTGGTCTCAAGACGCGTACATGGGAAGAAGTCATCCCCGCGTTAGAGCATATGGTTGCTGCCGCCCGACAGGTGCGTTCATCGTTGCTAGTGGTAAATGAGGTAAAAAGTACGTAGCTTTTACTCTGAAACATGAGCATCGGTAGGGAAATGCCTGGAAAACTGCTCCACACTTGGCCCCAGAGTCCCCGCTAAACCAAGCTTAGCGGGGACTCTGGCACGGAAAATGGTATGCCCCAAGTCAGCTTAATGAGGGTCAATATTGTCCGCATAGGGGCATATACTCTGTATGAGTTCACTAGCAGGTGATGAACTCATCATAAAGAGGAGTAAAAAGACATGGATCAGCACGCCGGTTTGCACGACTTCGATTTTTTCCACGGCTCATGGATTACGCAGAATAAGCGGAAGACAAACGCACTCTACCATAATCAGGAGGGTGTCTGGCAAGAATTTCCCTCCACCCTTATCTGCACACCCTACCTCGATGGCCGGGCCAACATTGATGATTTTGAGGGCACATTGCCTGATGGCGAGAGACGCAAGGGTCTGGGCCTGCGCTCATTCGACGAAGCGACGGGACTCTGGTCAATCATGTGGCTGGATAATCGCAACCCGCCAGATTTGAGCGCCGTGGTCGGCACGTTTACCGATGGCATCGGTTTCTTCTACCAGGAGATGGAGACGTTGGATGGCGTTCCCATGCGTGTGCGCTTTCTGTGGGATAACATCACCGAGAATACTGCACGCTGGCAGCAGGCTTTCTCCTTTGACGGCGGTGCAACCTGGGATACCAACTGGATCGCCGAACATACCCGCAAAGCCTAAAGTTTTATATTTTTCGGGCATAGCCCGAAAAATATAAAACAATGCTGTCTGTGTGCAATACGAACAGCATTGCTCTTTGGTAAACTCATCTGGTGAAAGGAGTGAAGGGACTTTCACCAGATGAGGCGTATTATACTGTGAACAGGCTTGAGAAGCTCCTTGGGACGTATATGCATTTGGAAATCGACCCTTCACCGCAATCGTATCCTCTTCCCTCGATCTCGCGCGGGACCGTACCTTGATACATGTTGCTCATTTTTGTAGCAAGCCAAGCCAGCATGCTACGCATCTCCACCACGTACTCCGTTTGGTGTGGTATCTGTCTGTGCTATACCAGCACAAACGTACACCACACACTAACCAGGCGTAGCAGAAATCAACACATGGGTACTATTCCTCCGCTTATGCCATCAATCGTTCCAGTTGCTCGATATAGCCCTCAAGCATAGCAAAGGTTGTTTCAATTGGCTCAGGGGTGCTCAGATCGACCCCGGCCAGTTTCAGAGCATCAAGTGGGTAGAGCGAGTGACCCGCACGCAGGAAATTCAGGTAGTTCTCCGCAGCTTGGGGATCGCCAGAGAGCACTTTGTGAGCCAGCGCGTGCGCACCTGCAATACCTGTCGTATATTGGTAGACGTAGTATGGCGCGTAGAGATGACCAAAGGTAGCCCAGGTGTTGCCGTCGCGTGCAGGGTCGAGCGTGACCTCACTCCCATAGCCTTCCGCCGTGAATTCAGCGAACCAGCCATTAAGGAGATCGGCAGTCAGGCTCTCGCCGCGCTCCACATGCCCGTACATCGCCAGTTCAAGGCGGGCCAGCATGGGCATCGTGAAATAATAGCGGTGGAAGTTGCTCATCGCCTCATCGAGCAGCGCAATCTGGAAATCTCGGTCAGGCTGGGTACGTAGCAAGTAGTCACGCACCATAGCCTGGTGGAAGTTCGAGGCGACCTCAGCCACAAAAAGCGAATAATTGCCATAGACGAGCGGCTGTGTCTGCCAGGTCTGGTAGGAATGCATCGAGTGGCCCAGTTCGTGAGCCAGTGTGCTCATGGCCTTCAACGAATAGTTGTAGCCCATGACGATGAAGGGATGCGTGCCTGGACAGCCAGAAGAGAAGGCACCCGAAAACTTGCCTTGATTGGGGTAGAGATCGACCCAACGGTCTTCCAGGCAGCCTCGCCGTATGGTCTGCACATAGTCTTTGCCCAGTGGTTGCAAGCCCTCGGCAATCCACTCCACCGCCTGAGTGTATGGAACCTCAGGCGTACGGGTGGTCAGCGGATAGCGCAGATCGTAGCTGTGCAGCGTCTCATAGCCTGAGACACGCCGCCGCAAGGCCCAGTAACGATGCCAGATGGATTGATGCTTGCGGAACGTCTCGATGGTCTGGTGAAAGACCTCAACCGGGATATTATTGGGGGCTTGCGAGGCTTCTAGCGCGGAAGTATAGCCGCGAGCGCGTGCCAGAAAGAGAAACTGCTTGACCGAGCCAGCCAGGTTGTTAGTCAGTGTTTTCTGGATGGCGAGATAGCCATCTGCGTAGCTCTCCCAGGCTGTGCGGCGCGTCTCACGGTCAAAATCTTCCAGCAGCGTAAGGATAGTTCCATGCGCGACTGGCATTTCCTCACCGGTGCTTGCTATTGCTGGGGAGAAGCGCGTCTCGGCAATAGTGAGCGTCTGGACCACAGTACCCGGTGTAGAAAACGGGTCGGTCAACAGTCCGAGCAGCGTTTCAACTTCGCTTGAGCGCACATGTGCTTGTTGGCGCTGAAGGTCGTCAAAATAATGGGCATAGACGGCCAAGCGTTTATCAGCGTGCAGCCATTGGCGCAACGTTTCGGGGGCAAGTGCCAGGATCTCTGGCTTGAGAAACGCGCCAGCAGCCTGTACCTGTCCCATCAGCGAGGTCGCTTTGCTGTCGAGTGCTGCACTGGCCTGGTCTGTGCTATCAACGCTCGACAAGATACCAGCATAGACGCTCAGCTTGTTCGAGCGATTCTCGATCTGCAAGAAAGTCTCAAGCGCCTCAGCCAGGATTGCTGGACCTTGACTCAATGTGCCTTGATACTGCCCTACTGTGGGCAACTGCTCCTGGACGTGCTGATACTCAGTTTCCCAGGCAGAGAGCGTAGGAAAGACACTCTCTGCATTCCAGGTATCTTTCTGGTGAAGCTCACTACGTTGTGGAAGGGTGATCTTGGGCATGTATTACCTCCATTAGTATGTTTATCGTTTTTTGCAAGTGGTTTATACACCTACACAAGATGCTTGCCATCCTTCAAGAACAGCACATCATCAATCCAGACTTCACCCTGTTGGCGCAGATCGCAGACCATATCCCAGTGCAGTGCGGATTTGTTGAGGCCGCCAGTCTCAGGATAGCTGTTGCCAAGCGCGAGATGCACGGTGCCGCCCATTTTCTCGTCGAAGAGCGTGTTCTTGGTGGCACGTACCACACCTGGATTGTTGCCGAAGGCGAACTCACCGAGATAACGCGCACCAGCGTCCATCTCCAACATGCTCTCCAGATATTGCTGGCCCTGGCGTGCGCTGGCCTCGACGACTTTGCCCTCGTGGAAGACCAGGCGCACCCCTTCGATAGTGCGGCCACTGTAGGAAGAGGGTACGTCGAATTGGATCACCCCTTCGGCGCTGTTCTCAAGCGGGCCTGTGAAGAACTCACCGCTGGGAAAGTTGCGCTTGCCGTCGCTGTTGATAAAGATGCGATCCTCAATAGATAGCGTGAGATCGGTGTTTGGCCCCAGGATGTGCACGCGTTTGCGACCTACCAGCCAGTCCACCAAGCGTTGCTGTTCAGCTCCAACGGCCCGCCAACTCGCAATTGGGTCGGCATCGTTGAGGAAGCAGACATTGAAGACAAACTCCTCGAAATCGTGCAGAGACATCTCTGCGTCCTGCGCGTAGGCGGAAGTGGGATAGAGTGTCAGGCACCAGCGTTCGTGCATTTGTGCGCGGATCTTCATGGACGCCTGCGTTTGGTGCGCCGATTGAGCCGGGTTGATATTGCTCAGTGCTTTCGTGTTGCCAGTAGAGAGGATCGAGAGTCGCGCGTCAATGTGCGGTGCGATAGCGCTCATCAGTTGAAGCGAGTTCTCAATCTGGCTGGGGCTGCCCTCCTTGAGCAGGATCTCATTCAGGTGTTCCAGTCCAATAAAAGGGATGGGGTTCGCGCCTGCGTGCAAAACCTCGCGGTACACAGCCTCGATCAGTGGTGTGGCCAGGGATGTGGCATGGATCGAGACATTGTCGCCCTCTTTGAGGGAGAGACAGTAATGGACGAGCGCGTGCGCCCAACGTTCGATGCGAATATCGTGCATAACAAAACAACCTGTTTCTAGTGGGATAAGTCGAGCCGAGCTTTGCCCGGTGATGGCCTAAAAATGAGATTCGCCATCGTTTTCCCCATACTAGTACAACGCATCAAGGCGCACAAATGTACCGTGTTGGTGGCTTTTGAAGTGCATCTAATGCGAGCAAATACGCTTTATCTAGTTAAAAAACAACCTTTACAAAGATACCAGCGCGAAATTTGCGAGTCTCTAGTGTTCCTTAGAGAATTGTGATATAGTATTTCGGTATCGATATTCTTAGATTGTTACGTGTATATAGATATAGGTGTACATGCTATTGTTCAGTATGCTACACAATCAATTGATACGTTAGCGAAAGAAAGTAGGAATTACTATGGCTCTTGATGATTATTTAGAACCCGAAGTAGCGGTTACGGCAGTGGTGACTGCGGCACTTTTCTCTCCACGCGCTCGTAAGCTCATACGTCGCGGGGCAGTCTATGGCATGGCAGGGCTGCTGAGAGCGGGCGATGCAGTCACAGCATTTGCTGGCAGCGTCAGACAGGGCGTCCAGGAAGCTGGGAGCAGCACCACGAAAAATGCACCGCACACTACTCATGAGACAAAGGCGGAGGTTTTAGCCACCGAGACTCCAAGCACAAACACGACCCATAAGAAAGCTACCTCTAAGGCGGCAGCAGAAGGCGCGGGAGGGTAATATTGGTGAGCCAGACGCAAGAAAAGAAAACATCGCAATCCGCAACAACACGGGCTGAAGAATTGCTCAACCGAGTAGGCAAAGGCTTGGGAGTCTTTGCAGCCTCTACTAGCCAGCGTGTTCAAGATGCTGCAACGACTGTGCGTGAGAGAGTGGACCAGCGAAACCAACCAACAGCGACGCATGGAGAGAAGCCAAGCCAGGCAAAACCAGCCTCACCTTCTACACATGAGGCGAAAGAAGAGACTATGGAAAGAGCAGATGAGTTGGTAAGCCGGGTAGAAGTGCGCATGAGCTACATTACCTCGCTGGTGAGCCTGAATATCCAGAGGACCACCGCACGTCTGCGCGAAGAAGCTGAAGATATGTGGGCGGAGGCGCAGCATATCCGTCATCAGAACCGTCGCAAACCCCAATAAGCACCTATGTTGACGCTCTATCATGGGATTTTTTATGCTTCCAGAGAGGCAGGCAAAGAGGCCGCCACCCTGGAAGCATGTACTGTTTCTTTTTTGTATATGTTCTATTGTATTAAAAATTGCATCTAACCACCCCGTCCGCCAACTCAGGTCAGGATAGGAAGGAATTGAGCATGTCTGTAAGTATAGCTGTTGCTGAGGAACCTCGTGTTCTACATGCACTTCCAGGCCGGGTACGCGTGCATTTGCCCGGCTGGACGGGCCAGGGGAAACGCAGCATAGAAAAACAATTACGTCAGGTATGGGGCGTACAACGTGTCCAAACCAATCCGCTGACGAGCAACATTTTGGTTCAGTTTGATTGGACCATCACGAATGAGCAAGCAATCATTGATCTGGTACGTGCCATCGAGATTGATATAGTCAACCCCCCTGATAAAGAGCCGCCACGTCCTCATATGCTGCGTGAGCAGTCTGATGGAACTGTGCGAGCACGGATCGCGGTTCGTGGTTTGGATCGTGATCCGCACGTCGCACAACGTGTAATCGCACACCTTGAGCACAGGCCGGGCATACGAGCCACCGTGAACCAACTCACAGGGCGCATCCTGATCGAATGCAAGGAGCACGAGGAGGATCTTGAAGAACTGCTCTGCGAGATTGCCGACCTGGAATTGCCCGAACTGCCAGGCGAGGACCATCCAACGCATCCACTCGATCCAGGGCCATTGATCCAGAGCGCGGTGCGTACACTAGGAGCCTCGCTCGGTCTGGCACTCCATGCTGGTCGCCAACTTTTGCAGAGCGAAGGGCCGCTCCCAGGTGGGTCGTTTGC
>JBDTBU010000294.1:0-8111 GCA_039923935.1 Ktedonobacteraceae bacterium
TTGATCTTAAATATGGCGAGTCAGGCCGAGCAAGCGGAATTGCGTCAACTGGCTCCCAGCCTGCCACAGCTCGTAATCGGATCGCGCCAGTTGGCCGATCTGGAGATGCTGGCGATTGGCGCGTACAGCCCCTTGAGCGGCTTCATGAACCAAGCTGATTATCTGAGCGTGGTCAACACCATGCACTTGGCGAACGGCTTGCCCTGGTCGATCCCCATCACCCTCGCCGCCAGCACTGAGCAGGCAGCCAAACTCACAGCAGGCTCCCAGATCGCGCTCGTAGATAGCGAGGGCGCGTTACAGGCGGTCTTGCACCTGCAAGAGAAATATACCTATGACAAGCAGCTTGAAGCGCAACAGGTCTATCGCACCACTGAAGAGGCGCATCCAGGCGTGAAGGTACTCTACCAGCAGGAAGAAGTGCTACTGGCTGGCCCTGTGCGCGTGGTGAGCTTACAGAACCAAGCTTTTGCCCACTATCGCAACACGCCTACCCAATCGCGCAAGCTGTTCGAGGAGCGCGGCTGGCGACGTGTCGTGGGCTTTCAGACGCGCAACCCTGTGCATCGTGCCCATGAATACATCCAGAAGTGCGCCCTAGAGACCGTTGATGGCCTGTACTTGCATCCCCTGGTGGGAGATACCAAAGGCGACGATATCCCTGCTGACGTGCGTATGCGCTGCTATGAAGTGCTGTTGGAGAACTACTATCCGGCTGACCGCGTGATCCTGGGCGTGTTGCCCGCTGCGATGCGCTACGCTGGACCCCGCGAGGCGATTTTTCATGCGTTGATGCGCAAGAACTATGGCTGCTCGCACTTTATCGTTGGCCGCGACCATGCTGGCGTGGGCAATTACTACGGCACCTACGACGCGCACAAGATTTTTGCAGAGTTCGATCCCGCGCTGCTTGGTATCACGCCGATGTTCTTCGATCATGCTTTCTTCTGTCGCACCTGTGACTCAATGGCCTCGACCAAGACCTGCCCGCATACCGACGAGCATCACGTCACGCTCAGCGGAACCAAGGTGCGCGAGATGTTGCGGGCTGGCACGATTCCCCCGCGTGAGTTCTCGCGTCCAGAAGTGGCGCAGGTCTTGATCGAATCCATGCGCGTTAGCGTGTGAGCAAAGCAGAGAGCAGTGTGATTTGGAGGCACTCCCATGGATTATCGTTTTTCTCTCGCCGGACTGTTAGTGGGGTTTCTGATCGGGCTGACTGGTATGGGTGGCGGGTCTTTGCTCGCACCCATCCTGATCCTGTTCTTTCGCATTCCCCCGCTTTGGGCCGTAGCGACTGATATTACGTACTCTAGCGTGACAAAAGGACTGGGCAGCATCGTTCATATACGACAGAAACACACGAATTTTCGGGTAGCTTTGTGGTTAGCCTGTGGCAGCGTTCCGGCTACCCTGCTGAGTGTGTTTCTGGTACGCTCGGTCCAACGTCAGTACGGGAGTGTCATCAATGGTGTTATCCTGCACGCGATAGGCTTTACCCTGCTCTTTGTCGCTGTGCTCCTGGTTACGAAACCATATATTCTGCGCTTCCTGGATCGAAGAAAGCATGAGCAGATCAGAACCGAGGCCGCGCTTGATCTGTCCGACGCACCGAGTAACAAAGTGGCGAGTTGGCAGAAATATCGACCTCTGCTCACTGCGCTAGTGGGTGCCACAGTGGGCTTTCTCGTGGGCTTGACTTCTGTCGGAAGCGGCACTCTGATTATTGTCTCTATGACGTTTCTCTACCCCAGGCTGACCCCAAAAGAGCTAGTTGGGACAGACATCTTTCAAGCCTTTCTGCTGTTGCTGGCAGGCGCAGTCGGTTACCTGAACTCAGGTGCGATCAACTGGCCGATAGTTGGCCTGTTGCTGCTTGGCTCGCTACCGGGGGTCTATCTGGGCAGCAAACTGAGCAAGTTTATCCCTGATCGATACATGCGCCCTGTGTTAGCTGTTGTCTTGGGGTTATCTGCATGGAAGCTCATTTGATGCACCCATCCAAAGACGGAGGCAAGCTCACGTCTCCTATCTATCCAAAAAAGCCGTTCGCTTGCAGAAATATTTCGCAAGCGAACGGCTTCGTGTGTGACGTGTTCGCGTTTAGACAGTCTGTTCGGCGAGAACCTTCTCGATTTCGCTTTCCAGGCGTGCCGGATGCGGACCGACCAGACGAGCCACAGGCTCTCCACCCTTGAATATGAGCAAGGTCGGGATGGCCTGAACGCCGTAACGGCCAGGGGTGGCCTCGTGCGCGTCAATATCGATCTTAGCGAAGCCCAGCTTTCCCTCGTACTTATCGCTCAGCTTCTCGAAAACCGGAGCTATCGCGCGGCAAGGGCCACACCATGCGGCCCAGAAATCCACAATCACCGGCTTATCAGATTTGAGCACCTTGGCCTCAAAATCGGCATCGCCTACGTGAAACAGGTTGCTATGTCCTTCCATTATCTTGTTACTCTCTTTCAAAGAATAGAATTCCTCATGGGACAGCGAGGAGATTATTATAGTTGCTTACCAATCTCTATGCAAATAAACATGCGCCAATGTTGTTTTTATTCCAGGGGAAAGGGGAACAACCAGAGCGTCCACACACAGATACCCTGGCTGTTCACCTTTATCGAAGAGTTTTCTTTAGCGGCGGCCTCTGCCTCCGCCCTGGAAAATCGAGAGGATTTCCAGAATAAACAGGAAGAGGTTCATCAACGCCAGGAAGAGTGAGACCGTCAGGCCAATCGCGTTTGGCAGCGTATCGGCCATGGTTTTGGCGCGTTGCACATAGTAGAGGATATAGCCACAAAAGATGGCTACACCAAAAAACGCGATAATGAGAGAAAATATTGGGCTTTGGAAGATCAACCCTATCAGACTCGTCACAAGCAGCAGAATCAGACCAACAAACAGGTAGTCGCCTATGCGTGCAAAGCTGCGTTTGGTCGTCCATGAATACACCGCCAGACCAATCGCGGTGACGGCTGTAATCAGGAAAGCTTGCCCTAAGATAGACCCATTCCCACTACCGAGGTAGACATTAACCAACGGCCCCAAACCAAGCCCCTCTATGAAAGTAAAGAGGAAGAGCAAAAACAGGTTTATGCCCTGTTTATTAATCATGGCGTACAACAGGAGCAGTACCACAAAGCCAGCGATAATCACGAAGATATAGGAGAACAATCCCAGGCTCAGACCAACAAAAGCTCCTACAGTAGCAACCAGGAACGAGGTAGCCAGCAGAGCCATCACCTTACTGACCAGCCCGCTAGCCTGGGCGCTGGTTGTAGGCGAGCCATAGGCCAGCGTTTGATAGTGGTAGTTGCCAAATTTATTATTATTGCGTTGACCTCCAAAGGGGCCATTGTTTCTTTGATTGAACATGCTGCACCTCGATAGAAAACTATGCTTCTCTTCAAAAACCGCGAAGAGAAAAATCTTGCTCAACAGGGTAAATAGTTCGTTTCTCTAGGTCTAGTATACGGCTATGCCGTTGTATTTGACCAGACCCTTCCATAGATACGAACGAAAAGTGAGCACGAAAAATTTCAGCGAAGTTTTTCTTTCCTGTTGTTATGGCGCATTATACAGGTTTTACCCGCACAATGCGCCATAACAACAGGAAAACGAATAATATCTATTTCTTGCCCGGCCCCTTAGTGGGTTTAGACGGCTCTGGGGTAGGTGCATCAACTACAGGGAGTTGCACCTCCAGCGATGTTTCGACGATATTGGTAATATCACAGCGCGGGTGATTGCTGTCGGCGTGCCAGTAAAGGGTACTGCCGGCTGATTTGTGCATTAAGCCGCCACAACGAGGGCAATGGAGCGGAGCGGGTTTCCCCTGACCCTGTGTCATGTGATTTTCTCCTTGGCGAGAGCCAGAATAGTATTGAGCGCTACAAGGATGCCCATGGATAGTGTACCACAACACACCCGCACTCGTATCATGGCTCGTGGAAGCACAGCACAGCTTTAACCAGTGAACCAGCACGTTCGGTCTGGACGCTGTGTTACAGGACGCTCCAAACGCCGCAAATTTCACAGAAAGCGACGCCCACATCGCCAAAAGAGCGACTCTGGGTGTTCCAGCGGTCATAGGCAATGGCCAGGGAGCCGCAACTCCAACAGCGGGCGCGTCCCCCGGCTTTGCTCTCATCGCTGAGATGTTGGAGCAGCTTAGCGCGGGCCTCTTCTGAGCCGGTGTAGCCGGGATTATACGCTAGGTGTAGCAGATTGCCGAGCGGCAGCGTAATCTCGTGAGTCGGTGCCTGCAACGGTGCGGGCGAGACAAACGAGGCTTGTTGCTGCTGCGGCATATGCGGTGGGCGTCGGAAAAGTTCGCCACGTACGGTGCGCCGTCCCCCCTCGATATTGGGCAGGGTTTCTGGGCCGGAACGATCACCATTGTTGGCAGGCAGCGGCGTGGCTATTGGCGGAATGTGTGCTGTGTCCGCCGGGTTAGGCGTCGCCGTTGCTGGAGTCTCGTTCACTGGCTGCTCTCCATTTTCGACACGTTCAGTTGTTGGCAAGGATGCGGGAGCAGGCTCCGTGTGAAGCGGCTGCTCTACGGCACCCTCGTTTGGATCAACCGGTTGCTGATGATTGTTCTCTGGTTGATCTGGTGGATTCGCGCGTTTGCGCCGTGTAATAGGCATAGGAAGCTTGCTCCCTTGAAATGATGTGAATACTCCGGTTGCATATGCATTCACTCAAAAGTGATACCTGCATAGCACGCATGAGATGGGATACTTACGTACAAATGAGTGGATCAGGCCTGGTACCGGAGCTTCGTTACTCCGTGTACCAGGGAAGTCGGATCAGGTTTACTTACGGTGACAGGCAACTTAACCTTTAAAGAAATCAGCGTTGATTTTAATGTACTGTTTCCATTCCTCTGGAGTAGCAGATTCCTCGAAAATAGCCGTGACAGGGCAAGCAGGCTCACAGGCACCGCAATCAATGCACTCATCAGGATTGATGTAGAGTTGCTCGCAGGACTCAAATTCTGGCTCGCTCTGAGTAGGATGGATGCAGTCCACCGGGCAGACATCGACACAGGAAGCATCTTTTACACCAATACACGGCTGGGTAATTACGTAGGTCATCGCGAAGATATCCTCCTCTTAGCTCGCCATGTGAGAGAGAGGCACTCGATCCCCGCTACATGACGGCGAAGTGTTTAGTTATTGAGGCATGTTTTCAGCCACGTTCAGTATAGTGTGTCTCGCACACATTGTCAATCCGCTTTCTAACTTCATCAGGAAAGCCATGCTGCTCTTTGTCTATGACAATGGTGAAATAAAGAGATTTGAAAAGGCAACCTCTGTATGCGGCTGCTCCACAATCAGCCCGATTTCCCCAGCGAAGAGGGCTGCGTGCGAGAGGTCGTGTACTAGTTGGCCCACCCGTTGGCCGTTGATCGCGAAGGTAAAGGTGTTGCCCTGTGCATCCACATCCAGCACGTTGGGCTGGCCCACATGGGTGCGGAGGCTAGGCGTCGCGCCGGATGCCAGAAGGAACCCGTTGCCAGTTCCATCGAAACGCAGAAACTCATACTGGCCGCCGTTTCCGGTTGTCACCTCAAAAAGATAGTAGTGCGCTTGATCGGCAGAGGCGCGAAATGCCACGCCATAGTTATTGTACGAGCCTGTGGTCTCAGTCACGACCACAGCGAGATGAAAATTGGTGAACTGGTGGTTCGCGTAAAAAGCCGCAACTAGGTCAGCCGAAGAGATGTTTTTCTGGATATAATAGCGCCCATTCCGAAAAAAGAAGGTACTGCTGGTTGGCCAGTCTTGCTGGTCTGCCAGCAAAACGTCAGGCTGTGTGAGAGAACCGTTGGGTGTTGCGCTGCTCTGATGCGGGGCTGGTTGGGGATTACCCACATTCCTAATGAACAGAGCCACAAGCAAAGAACCAAGCAAGAGCAGTGACACCAGTCCGAGCGTCAGCCCTGTACGCCAGGGTATGATGGATGGCTGGTTCAGCGGCTTGATTTGCACGATAGGCGGCAGAAGCGCCGGAAGTGCGGCAATGTTGTCCTCGCTGCTCGCCTGCTTTTTCGTTGGACGCGTGGGTTTCAATTTCACCCGTGGAACTTCGCCGGTTTCTCTGATAGCCTGGGCGAAAGCGCTGTAAAAAGCACTCGCGGTTTGAAAACGCTCAGCCGGTATTTTTGCCAATGCTTGCGCTAACACAAGGTCAATCTGCGGCGTGACATCCGCACGTAGCATACCCAACGGTATAGCCGTTTCGTGAATATGCATCAGGGTCAGGGCAATCAGTGTATCAGCCTGGAACGGTGGATCACCGGTCAGCAGATAGTAGAGGGTTGCGCCCAGCGAATACACATCCGAGCGGCCATCCAGATCCTCACCAAGCGCCTGTTCAGGCGAAAGATAGTCAGGCGTACCCATTAATATCTCGCTGGATTTGCCCGCGTCCTTGCCGCCAGCTTTGAGCATATCTTCTGTCTGCACGAGACGTACCGTGCCAAAGTCCGAGAGCGCGGCCCGTCCGGTACTATCCAGCAGGATATTGGCCGGTTTGACATCGCAGTGAATGCAGCCCTGGGTATGTGCGTAATCCAGGGCTGCCCCAATCTGCTCAAGATAGTGCAGAGTCTCGTGCAGCGAAAGCGGACCTTGCCGTTTCACGTGCTCTGAAAGTGTCCCGCCAACCATATAGGGCATGATAATATACGGCAGACCCTCGTGCTCGCCATAAGCATAGATCGGGAGGATAGAGGGGTGATCCAGTTGACTGACTGCTTCGGCCTCGCGCAGAAAACGTCGATAAAAGCTCTTGCGCATCTGTCCATCCAGCGTCGAACGAGGCAAAAAGACCTTTACCGCGACCAACTCTCCAGATGTGCGCGAACACGCCAGGAAAACCGCGCTGGTGCCCCCATAGCCCAGCAACTTTTCTAGCACGCACGAGCCGATTTCTTTGCCAAGCAGGTGTTGTCCCCGCGTTGTGGTCATGCTCTGGTTCCTTCTCAAACTGCTCTATTAAGATCGAAGTTGGTCAGGCAAGAACAGTTGGCTTTCCTGATCCAGCAGTGCGAAAATCTGCTCTGATTGTAGCAAGAAGCAAGAAGTCGTGTCAATGAGGATTCCTCCTTGTCGAATGGGAAGAAACATCGGTCAAGCCGTTTCCTATTGCGGAGAAGGGATTACACTCGGAAATTATTTGTGGTATAGTTAGGAGTAAGTAGTCATTGTTTTTCCCGAAGAGCCGCTCAGGCAGGGGCTTGGCGGCATTTTGAGGAGGTCTTGATGAATTTATTCGAGAGACAATCTCAGCTTAATCAACTCTTCACGCAAAGTCCTGTTAACGCGGCCTATCTCTCCGGCTCACTTTCTAACCGCACGTCATTTGGGCAACTCAGCGATGTCGATATTGCTATCCTGTTGATGGAACAAATTAAGTCTGACCAGTTTCTTGATTACCAGCTCTACTTTTTCAGTGAGCTGGCCAAGCGCCTGGATTCGGATAGCATCGACGTGGTGATTCTCAACCAGTCTTCCCTGCTGCTCAAATTGCAGGTGATTCGCTATGGCCAGATTTTGTTTAGTCGGGATGAGAAATCACGCATTTCTTTTGAAACCAGGGCAGTAATGGACTACCTGGATTTCAAGAAATTCGATGAAATGCAGAATCAGGCTTTGGGCAGGCGTCTCTCCGGGCAGGTGTTGCCAGTGGATAAAGAGTTGCTGGCGCGTGATTTGAAGCTCCTGCATGAGTCGGCGACGATTTTACGCGATCTTGGCAAGTCGCCACGTGAAGAATTTATCGCTGATTTCCGCATGTATGGCCTGGCGGAACACTACCTGCAGAGCGCGATAGAATCGTGCCTGCATATGTGCGGCGTCCTGGTCTCCGCACTGGGTCTGCGCAAACCGGAGGGCTACTACGAACTTCTGAGTATTGTGGCCAGCCAGCAGCTCATTCCGCGCACGTTGGCGTATCGTCTGGAAGTGCTTACCAACCTGCGCGATACGTTGGTCCACGAACCAGGCACACTCGATCACGCGCAACTCTACGAGCACATCCAACAACGCACCAACGATCTGGAGGAGTTCGCACGCACGATGGAAGAGCGACAGATGAATTGA
>JBDTBU010000295.1:0-53703 GCA_039923935.1 Ktedonobacteraceae bacterium
GTATCGAGCATTCTCTTCCTCCAAATAGTACGCCGTCGGTATAGGCTCCCGCATATCAGCGAGAGCTAGCCTAAAGTCAATTCCGGCGATCATCCGGTTCTCTGTGGACTCGAATATGTACGTCATAAGCTTGCCCTCTTGCCTCCACTTGGCTATCCAACGCTGTTTCATTCGTTCTCCTCTGTTTGTCTTAACCTTCTACACTATTAAGGGGTGTATAATAATACTACCATTATTATGCACCCTAAGTAAAGGGCCTATTTTTAGTATTTAGATAAAATACATCTACCTTTGCTGCCTCATGATAGGTATAATGTGCTGCGAGGTGATAAGTTATGAGAAGGCTAAGAGTAAAAGAACTCCTAGAAGAGAAACATGTGTCCCAAGGGAAGCTCTCGCGTGGGGCTGATATTCCACCAAACACAGTCCGACGTATGATAAATGACCCAAATTATAACCCAACAGCGTCCACACTAATGAGGGTTGCAGATTATCTAGGTGTGAAGATGGACGATCTGTACTCTGATGATGCCCTTGAACCAAAGTAGACCTGAGCGTTATACTTCGAATTGAGAGACAATCAAAAATCAAGGTGGATAAACATGGAAGACTACGAGTTAGCGAGGACGCAGCAAAACTCTACGGGGTGTAGCATGGATGCAGCAGCAGGGTGGACTCACAGAGCTTGAGGGTAAGATGCTCCTCAGTTTTCACCTATCACCGAAACGCCCATAAAAGGCCGCAACACCTTGGGCACAATCACCGTGCCATCGGCCTGCTGATACGCTTCGAGAATAGCAGCCATGGTGCGACCAACAGCTAAGCCAGAGGCGTTGAGGGTGTGGACATATTCGGCGCGGGCACTCTGACGTGGACGATACTTAATATCGGCCCGGCGTGCCTGGAAGGTTTCGCAATCGCTGATAGAAGAAATTTCCAGATAACGATTCTGACCAGCCATCCAAACTTCCAGGTCCACCGTTTTCGCGGCAGCAAAGGGCAGGTTGCGTGCGCATAGTTCGACGACGCGATAGGGCAGTTCCAAGCGGCGCAGGATAGTCTCGGCGTGGACAGTCAACTGCTCCAAGACTTCGGGCGAGTAGGGTGGCTCTACGATCTGGAAAAGCTCAACCTTGTTAAACTGGTGCAGGCGTTGCAAGCCACGATTTTGGCGTGAGGCCGAACCAACCTCACGTCGAAAAGCACTGGTCCAGGCTGCGTAGCACAGAGGAAGCATGCTAACCGGCAGAATCGTATTGCTATGTAGACCAACCAACGGCACCTCGGCGGTGGGATTGAGGTAGAGTTCGTCCTCAGTGCAGAGATACGCCTGGTCCTCAAACTTAGGCAGTTGGCCAGCACCGATCATCAGTGAACGCTTGACTAAGAAGGGCGGCAGGATCTCGGTGTAGCCATGCTCGCGTGTATGCACATCCAGCATAAACGAGATCAGCGCCCGTTCTAGACGCGCACCTAGACCCTTGAGGACGACAAAACGGCTGCCTGCGAGTCGAGTTCCACTTTCAAAATCAGTCAAGCCCAGACGCTCGCTCAGTTCCCAATGTGGCTTGGGCGTGAAATAAAATTGTAAGGTTTCGCCCCAAGAACGCGCAACGTGGTCTTTATGCTGTTCTCCACCATCGCGCACACTGGCATGGGGCAGATTGGGCACGGTGAGTAATAGAGGTTGTAGACGCGTCTCAATATCGCTCATCTGCAATTCTAACAGGCGAATATCGTTGGTGATGGCCTTGCTCTGTTTGTTGAGTTCGTCGCGTTTACGCTCGTTACCAGCGGCACGCACCGTCTCTTGCAGGCGTTTCAAGGACACATGAAGTCCATCGCAGCGCGTGGCTAGACCCTTACGCTGCTCAATCAAACGTATAATTTCATCAATATCTTGGAGATCACGGCGGCGCTGCAAACCCGCACGCACTACATCAGGATGTTGGCGAATAAAGTCAGGGTTGAGCATGACACCAGTATAGCACGAGTTTTCCCCTCTGGCTATGTGTTTATAATAGGTCAGATCTGAGTTTTGCTATTCTTCCCAGCCCAGCCAGGTGGTTTTTTCCTGGAAGGAGACCGGATGTCGCTCCTGATGTGGGATAGCTGGATAACCCAGATAAATGATGCCAACGATAGAATCCTGCGGGGATAACCCCAACCACTGCTTGACGTGTGGATCATAGGCAGCATCTCCAGTACGCCACATCGCGGCTAGTCCCAACTCTTCTGTCACAAGCAGCATATTTTCTATGGCTGCTGCCACCGCTTCGATATTCTCGATTTCCAGCACGTTGCTATGGCGGGGATACTCTGCCGCCGCCACAAGGAGCACTGGGGCACGCATTGGCTTATGGCGCTCTTTCGCCAGCATGGCTGGACCCTTTTCGTTGCTCACATCTCCTAAACGAGCGAGCAACGATTCCGCCATAATCGCGCCAAGTTCTGTACGCGCATCACCAGCTATCACAAAGAATTTCCAGGGTTGCGCGTTATGATGGTTGGGCGCGTGCGTGGCAGCTTCTAAGATGCGTTCTATTTGTACACGCGTGGGACGCTCCTCGGTCATTTTCCCGATGCTGCGCCTCTGCCTGATAATTTCAATAATGCTCATGTATTCCTTATTTGTTCGTTATGCAATCTAGACGCTATTCTCTAACAGCACGCTATCTTTTCCAGGCATAGCACCTGCAAAAATGTGTGGTTGTCTATCTATTCGATCATAGCAGATTGCGTCAAGCGTGCGGCGACAGGAATTTAGCCAGTATTCCTAAGCCCAGCAGCGACGCCGTTGATGGTCAGGAGCACAGCATAGGTCAGGCGTGCTCGTTCTTGCTCCTCTAGGCTAGCCGTAAGCCGATCCTGCCCGTCAAGCATGAGTGGGCCGCCCAGGACACGCAGACGACGCAAGAGCGTGACCTGGAAATAGCTGAGCGGATCAACGTAGGGATTGCGCCGACGAATGGAACGTTGGAGCACACGGTTGGTATCGAGCAACTCTTTGCTTTCGACAATCGCCAGCAGCAGGCGTTGCGTGCGTGCATACTCAACGTCGATCTCCTGTGAGAGCCGCACACGTACGGCGTCGTTATCAACGAGCCGCGCATAATGCCGGGCGATATGCATATCTGCTTTGGAAAGAGTCATTTGCAGATTGTCGATGAACGTACGCATAAAGGGCCATGTCTGGTACATCTGTTGTAGCTCTACCAGACCCGCAGGCGAGTTGGTCAGATACTCTTCCAGCGCATGTCCAACGCCATACCAACTGGGCAGGACGTAGCGGCTCTGCATCCAGGAGAAGACCCAGGGAATAGCTCGCAACTCGTCCAGATTGCGTCCCCTGGCGCGTCGGGCGGGCCGCGAGCCAAGGTTGAGCCAACCCAGTTCCAAGATGGGTGTGGCCTGCTCGAAGAAGCGTAGGAAATCGGGGTCGTCGTAGATCAAACGGCGATAACAGGCATAAGCACTAGCTGAGAGACCTTCCATAATCTCTTGCCAACGCTGCTCTGCTGTCTCGCGTGTCTCTGGTTGCGTCTCTGCGGGCAGGCTGGCTGTGATGACGCCTGCCACGACCAGTTCCAGATTACGCAACGCGATAGCTGGCAGACCGTATTTGAAGGAGAGCATCTCGCCCTGCTCAGTGATGCGCAGATGCCCGTTGACGCTACCCGGCGGCTGGCCCAGGATGGCGTCGTAGATTGGCCCCCCGCCGCGTCCAATGGCTCCGCCACGTCCATGAAAGAGCGTGATGCCGATCTGGTGGTGTTTACCCAGTTCGGCCAGCCGTCCCTGCGCCTGGTATAGCTCCCAGCTTGAGGTCAGGATACCGCCGTCCTTGCTGCTATCGGAATAGCCCAACATCACCTGTTGTTGCTCCTGGCAGGCCCGTACATGTGTGCGGTAGATTGGCACCTGAAAAGCTGCCTCCAGGATGTTAGAACAGGAGCGCAGATCCTCGATAGTCTCAAACAACGGCACAATGGGTAGACCTGTGATACCAGCTTCTTTGCAAAAAAAGAGTACTTCCAGTAGATCACTGACGGCACGCGTCATACTGATAATAACGCAGGTAATCGCATTTTCGCCAAATTCCTGACGAGCTTGGTGAATCACCTCAAATGTGTCTAGAATATGGGTGGTTTCGGCGCTGAGTTGAAGTTGCTGGCGAGGTAGCACACGTGGATCACTCAAAAGCGTGCTGAGCAGGTGTACGCGCTCGTTCTCGTCGAGATCGTGGTAATCGGTTGCGAGTAGACCGGTGACACACAACAGTTCCGCCAGGGCGCTGGCGTGGCGCTCGCTGTGCTGACGTACGTCCAGAGCGGCGAAGTGGAAGCCAAAGACCTGCACTTGCCGGATGAGTATCGCCAGACGACTCTGCGCTATCCCAGCCTCACCATCTTGCAGCAGACTCGTGCGTATCAGTTCCAGGTCTTGTAGCAACTCAGTGGGCTGGTGATAGGGATAATGTCCCGTCTGGTTTGCCTCATCTGGCACAAACGCGCCCAGACGTTTCCACATAAACGAGAGCTTGCGTCGATACGGCTCTAGCGCTGTCTGCGGACCCAACTCATGGTCATATTCGGCCAACTTTTCCGCGTCATAGGCAATCGAAGCGGCCAGTTCTGTGCTGATCGCGCAATATTGCAAGGATTGCGAATACTCTTGAGCGAGCGCCTCTATCGAAGTGCGGTAATGCTCGATGATATGTGCGCGTTGCAGGGTGAGCGCGTGTAGCATGGTCGTGGGCAGGACGTTCGGATTGCCATCCTGGTCGCCGCCAATCCACGAGCCAGGGCGTAAAAAGGGCGGCACGTTGAATGACACATCAGGATGCGCGTTTTGCAGCGTTTGCTCTAATGCGCTATACAGTTCGGGTACAGCCGTATACAGCACTTCATCCAAATAGTAGATGCCCATTTTAATCTCGTCAGTGGGGCGTAAGCGCACATGGCGGATCGAATCGGTGCGCCAGAGCAAGGCAATCGTATTCTCCAGACTGTTTTGCCAGCTTGAACGTTGGGCAGGCGTCATCTGTGGCCAAGCGTCGTGTGCTTCCAATAGGTTTGCGATTTTGCGCGACTGTGTAATCAGGCTGCGTCGCGTGGCCTCAGTAGGGTGTGCAGTAAAGACCAACTCGATGGAAAGCTGGTTGAGCAGATCTTGAAGTGTGCCGGCATCCATTGTTTGCAGGGTTGTGCCAAGGGCTGCCAGTGAGCCGCGTTGGACTGTGGGGACATTGGCCATTTCGTAGGCATGACGGCGGCGAATACGATGATACTGCTCGGCAGTGTTTATTAGATGGAAGTAGACAGTGAAGGCGCGAATGACATCAATAGCGGTTTCCAACTCGCAACTCTCAACAATTTGCGTGATCTGCTGGTCCAGGGTTGCCATCTCCTGCTGATAGGCTGCGGCATCGTGCACAGAGGCGTCGGTCATATTCTCGGCACATTCGCGCAGACGGCGACAGGCCAGACGCAGATGCTCTACTGTCTCAAAGACATGGCGGGTGCCGTGGCGCTGGATGGCGCGTCCGAGCATCTCTCCCAACGTGCGAATATCCTGGCGTAGTGGGGCATCCCTCTCCTCGCGCCGTTGTTGTTCTGACATAAGCAAGACTCTATCCTTTGCGTATACAAACTATGATGTGGCAGAGGCCGCGCGGACAAGCCTGCTCTCCGTTGATGTTGGCTGCGTTGTGAGCGCTCCGTTCTACTATAGCATAGTTTCGCTCCTGATAATATCACTGATCTGTAACATCGCAAAAAACCATCACATGCTCACTTTTTACGAACTGACGAAGCCAGTGAGTAGTCGAAACCTGACAGCAATACCACCGATTTTTGGCGTACAAAGACAAACATACAGTGCTGTGAAAAACGCCTTTGTTAAGCGGTAGAGCCGCTTCACGCGGTGTTTCTCATAGGTACAAATCTCTCACACATATTTTACAAATATCTGTCACATTTTGTACAAAGGCCAGCTATACTTAGAAGTAGGATCAATAGCATTCATGCTAGAGTTATGATAAAACGCCAGGAGGTGCGATACTATGTTTCATGAAGATCTACATCAGCGACAAAAAGATATAGCAGAGGTAACATCGATAAGGGAAGGGCAACCAATGCAATCAATGGATGAGCAGCCTTTATGGCGACCCATAGATCAGCAACCGACACACAATCAATTTAATCGGGAAGGACAAGAAGAACAGGCTCCTAGAAACATGCAAGAACCGCAGTTAGAGCGGGAGATGGGTCAAGCAGGGGAGTATCAGGCGCACCCCCAATCACAGGGAAACGACTATCAGGCAGCATCCGAGCGGCCTCTATTCGCGTACCCGCCAACTCCCACAACCTATCCACCGGCTCCTGCGGCCTATCCGTCAGGGGCGACGCAGCCGCCACCTGTTTCGACACCAGGGGCGACTTGGGCCTATCCGTCGCAGTCAGAGCAGTATCATGGTCAGCCTGGAGTAGGGATGCAGTCTGGACCATTCGCTGGGCCACCGACTGCTGCGCCTGGTTTTTCCTATCAGGCAGCCGCACCATTGGCCCCAGGAGTACAACCGAGACGTTCAGGCTTGCGTACTGGTGCACTGCTCGCGCTGCTGGCCTTGCTGGCTGTAGTCTTTGGCGTCGGTCTGTTTGCGGGCTGGCAGTTTGGGCGAACTGGGACTGGCAGCACTATCACCAGTCCCAGCTCGTTCCAGCCAGGCAATAACGCGCCGGTCAACGTACCACAGTTGACTGGGAATAATGCGGATACGGTACGCGAGGCAGTGATTAACAAGGTCCAGCCGGGTATCGTGCAGATTGATGTGGTCAGCGCTAGCCAGCATGCGCTGGGTTCGGGCGTGATTATCGATGGGCGCGGCTATATCGTCACCAACAACCATGTGGTGGCAAAAGCTACATCAATCCAGGTGACGCTTGCCGATGGCTCCACGCTTTTAGCGCAGATCATCGGTACTGATCCGGCTGATGACTTGGCAGTGATCAAAATCACACCACCCTCTACCGGTCTGAGCGTGGTGAACCTAGCGGATTCGTCCCAGTTACGCGTTGGGCAAGAAGTGCTAGCTATTGGGAGTCCCCTAGGCAACGCGGAGACCGTGACGAGCGGCATTGTCAGTGCGCTTAGCCGTACAATCTCTGAAGGACAGAATGGACCAACGATTCCCGACGCCGTTCAGACGGATGCGCCGATCAATCCCGGCAATAGCGGCGGTGCACTGGTCGATTTGCAGGGCAATTTGGTGGGCATTCCCACGCTCAATGCTATCGATACCGAGTTTAATACGCCTGCCAACGGTTTGGGTTTTGCTATTCCGGCGAACCGTGTCAAGTTTATTGTGCAGCAGTTGATTGCCAATGGGCATGTGACTCACACTGGCCGTTCCATTGTAGGGGTAGGCGTAACGACTGTGGATCAGAATATCGCTACGCGGGATCATTTGGCTACGACCTCTGGGGTGCTAGTCGGAAGTGTCACCCCTGGTGGACCCGCAGCTTTAGCCACTCTGAAAACTGGCGACGTGATTGTGCAGTTGAGTGATAAGATTATCCATAACACGTCCGACCTCAGCCGCGTGCTGGTTCAGCACACTCCCGGTGAGAAGGTCGCACTCAAAATTTATCGTGGTAGCGAGCAACTCACGTTCGATGTAACGTTAGGCGAACTGCCTGCGAGCTAAACGAAAGAGACAGCAAGCCACCAACGTAGTTGTACAGCTACGTTGGTGGCTTGCTGTCTCTTTCGTTTCGTTGTGCCGATCTAAAAATAATAGCGTGCCATTGTCGGTGAAGAAGTTTACTATCTTGGTGAAAGGATTGGGAGCCAGGGGCATGTGTCCCGGAGATGGACTAGATCTGACTCCCTAGAAACATACGTAACAGGTTACAATCTTTTGGGCTATGTGACACGTCTACTATTTGTGAGCCAATAGATGCCATATTCCCAGCGCATCGCATATATGCGGGACAGCAAAGCAACTTAACTTATGGTAGAATGGGGCTGGATGTGGTATGGCGTCATAAAAAGCTTTGCGCCCCCATTCACAGCTGGCCTGGAAAGGTCGTCTAAAATAGTATGTTAGCCCGCGAGACAACCTGTAGGTTGGTGTTGGCACGGGTCTCTGAAAAGCATAAAGGAGTGAACATGTCGCACGTTAAACTGGATGTTATGGCAGAAAAAGGTTTTGTCGCCCTGCGCAATTATGCAGGCCCGGCTGTCCCCCAAGAGGAATGGGATGGCCTGGAATATATGGATTGGAAAAGCGGTGGTGATACCAACTTTGCCCCCATCGCTTCGGCGTTCGGTGAGATGGAGTGCAGGGGCTTTTGGGATCATGGCAAAGCCGACAAAGATGGGTTGTGGACCAAGAACGCTGAGGTGTGCCCCACGCTGGTGGCATGGACCAAAAATGTCGCAGCGAACTTTGGGCGTGTCCGCATTATCAAGCTCAATCCCAACACTTACGAAGATGCTGTACGCAACCTGCACCTCGATGATAACAACCGCCTGAATCCTGAAGGCCAGGGTTGGGTTGTGCGCTCCTGGCTGCAATTGACCGATGATGCCGATTCGTACATGATTCTGCGCGAGGATAAGGACGATCCCTCGACGGAATCGCGCCTAGCTATGCCGCGCAACCGTCAGATGGTGATCGACTCACAGCGCCTCTGGCACGCGACTTGGCATCCCGGCCCCAAGCCCCGCTACGCGCTGATCGTCTCCTTCGAGAGCGGCGAGGCGTTGGACAAATGGATGAAGATTGAACAAGCTTAATATTGTTTGGGAATAGGAAATGGAGCCGGTCACAATCGGCTCCATTTCTTTTTCTAGGTCAACGTTCTGTTCTGCTAGCTACTTGTTGGTAAATGGGTTGTTTAGCCAGCGTTTGATTAAATGGGGGCGTTGCTGTAGATACTGCATCAGCTCGTCAGATTGTTGTTGGGTGATATCACCAGCTTTTTGGGCCTGGTTGAGTGTGTTCTGAACGGCTCCCAGGAAGAGCGTCGGTAACTGGCTCTGTGCGACACCCTGCATTTTGGCGATGGCGTTCAACGTCCGACCATGTTGCAGATCGGATTGCAACTGGTTGACGGTCAGATGCAGGCTTTGCGCGATTTGGCTGAGCAGGGTGCCCTGATACTTTTGGAGCATCGAACGCAGGATACCCTGTCCCTGTTGGTTTTTACCCTTCGTGTTACAAATCTGATGTGTTGCGATGCGTTGCTCAAGCAGAGTAGACTCAGCCTGAGTGAGCTTGCCGTCTTTGACCAACTGGGCCAGCGCGTCTTTTCGCGCAGTCCCATCAGCCTCTTCAAGCGAGGTCACTGGGATGTTGAGATGTTGGGCCAGATTTTTCAAATAGTGCTGGCAAGAAGGGCTGATCGTCGATGTGTTGGTGCCTGTGCCCACTGGGCTGGTCGCAATAGGGCTGGTCGCAACGTTGATTGTGCTATGCGCCGAAGCCAGTAATGGTCCGGTTTTGAAGGCACCAAAGAGCACACTCAGCAGCAGCAACAGTGTGCCGCCGCTAACGAAGAGGAGCTTTTTCATGATGCGTGTGTATCCTTTCTGACAGGATGTGTTAATTGAAAACCGTATATGCGTATGTGCATGGATTTTCTCGTATTTCTCGTGTTCCGTACTACTCTTAAGATACCACTGGCATCTGCAAAAACCAGCGAGCAAAGTTCAAGATTTGCTCAAGGTGGGATAAGCGCACCGTACAAGCTATGTTTCCCACAGCTAACTGTGATACTATACGCAACAAGAGGCTTGGTTATGCAGGTGCGTTCGGGGAATGAGAGAAGCAGCCGCATTCGGGGAATGATGCAGGCAGGAGCACAGAGATGGCCCAGAAAATCCTGGTTATTGAGGATGAAGAAGGTATTATTCACTTGCTCAATCTCTATTTGAGAGACGCAGGCTATACCGTGGTGGCAGCCAGGGACGGCGCTGATGGTCTGGCTTTGCACGCTCGTGAGCACCCTGATCTGGTGATTTTGGATATCATGCTACCAGCCCTGGATGGTTTTGAGGTATGTCGGCGTATCCGCACTTGGTCCCGCACACCCATTTTGATGCTCACTGCACGCGGAGACGAGGATGATCGTATTGCAGGTTTGGAACTGGGTGCTGACGATTATCTCGTCAAGCCGTTCAGTCCACGCGAACTGGTCAGCCGGGTGCGTGCTATCCTGCGCCGTGTGGCCGAACAAAATGTTGGTGCTAGCACACCGAGCGGGTCTGAGCAGTCGGCTCCTCCCCAAGAGAAATCTACGTTCACCTTTCCCGATCTCTCGCTGGATATCCTCTCGCGGCGTGTCGAGATCAAGGGGATAGAGGTAATGCTCACGCCCACAGAATTCGATATCCTGGCGTTGCTGGCCCAGGCACCGAGCCGCGTTTTCACACGCGAGATCTTGATGAACAAGATTTGGGGCTACGATTACTATGGTGATGGGCACATCATCGATGTGCACATTAGCGCCCTGCGCAAGAAAATCGAAGCCAACAGCGATTATCGCTACATCAAAACGGTCTGGCGCGTTGGTTATAAATTTGAGATAGCCACACGCGTGTAATACACATAACTATCAGATAGTGCAGTTTACGAGAAAATACGAGGTAACGATCTATGCGAGTACATTGGTGGCAGAGTATTCGCTGGCGTCTGGCTCTTGGCTCCATGCTGGCGGCGCTGCTCGCCACGGCCCTCCTGGCTGTGATTACGACGATTACAATCACTGTCTCGTATAGCAACGATCAGAGTCAGCATTTGGCGGCTCTGGCTAATGATACAGCCGCCCGAATTGGCAAGAATTATGTGCATACAGCTGATTTGCTCATTGCATCTCAGGAGGCCGTTCCTGCTTCTGCGGCACAAAACAGTACCGACGAGGAGTATCTGCAACTGGTTTATACACCTGCTGCTCCTTCAAAATTGATCTATCCGCGTATTAATGGAAAAACTGCATCGCTTCAAGTATTTGCCATTGCCACTGATCCTGCTTTGCAACGGGGAGATTTTATCAAGATCCAGCAGGCGATCCGCCAGGCCCATACAGGGGTGACGACAACCGATGAGATCGGCTCACATGGTCCTGGTAGTTCGCCGCGTCCATTTGTGGTGGAACCGATTTTGGTAGGCGGCTATGCGAGTAATCCCGTGGTGGGGATTCTGCTGGTGATTCCGCGTTCGTCCGTCGATAACACGCTACCGCCGTTTCTTGACACCGTACGTCAATCGATCTTCTTTGTAGCGTTGATAGTGGCGGCTGTGTCCGCTCTGGCTTCTATTCTCTTCTCAAGCACGATTACACGTCCGTTGGCTAAACTGACGCTGGCATCGCGTGTCCTGGCGGCGGGCAATTATAGCGCCCGTGCCCGTATTAAACCGCAGGGCGAGATCGGCGAACTGGCCCATTCGTTTAATGAGATGGCTGCGCGTCTTGAGCAGGACGTGGATGAACTGCGCCAACAGGAGTTGCGTCGGCGCGAGCTGATTATGAATGTCACCCACGATCTCGCCACTCCGCTCACAGCAATTGCCGGACTTGGCGAGGCTCTCGCGGACGGAATCAACCAGAACCACGAGGATTTTGCAGAGACCGGGCGCGTGATTGTACGCGAAACGCTGCGTCTGCGCCGTCTAGTCAAAGACCTACATATGATGGCGAAGGCCGAGGCTGGCGCGATGCAGCCACAGCGCCGCGCAGTGCGTCTTGCACCGCTAGTAGACGAGGTATTTGCCGCACTCATCCCTGAGTTTGAGCGCGTCGATGTAGAGCCGCGCAACAACTTGTCCTACAATCTGCCGACCATCTGGGCCGATCCAGATATGCTCAGTCGTGTTTTTGATAATCTGTGCAGCAATGCTCTACGCTATACACCTGCAGGTGGCAGCGTCACGATTGAGGCGATTCAACAGGGCAGTATACTACGCATTGCCGTGACTGATAGTGGCAAAGGCATTGCTACCGAGGCTCTTGCACGCGTCTTTGATCGCTTCTATCGGGCCGATCCCGCTCGCCAGACAACCACTGGCGGCAGTGGCCTGGGCCTGGCGATTGTGCGGGCTATTATCGAAGCGCATGGAGGTAGCGTCATGGCCGAGAACGCTCCCGGTTCTGGGGCGCGTATCAGCTTCACATTGCCTCTGGCCTCCGCCAATTGGGAGCAACTGGCCGATGAGAGCACTATGCCCCTGCAACTTGGCAAGATAGTAGGCGGGAAGAATTTTCCACCAAGCGTATCGCAAACATTGCCGAAGCCGCCAGGTGGGCGAGTGTAAGTGCGTGTGGATCTGACGTTGCATTCGCTAGCAGAATTGTTCTAAGCCTGACGCGCACCAGATTCAACGAAAGACAAGCCTTTCACCCCGTTTTCGTTTTCTCCAGAAGGATAGAGATCCACATATAAGATGCTACCCGTGTCTCAAATATGGGCTATACTATTGGGGACAATAGTATACATTGTGATTCGCGCGAACCCCGCGCCTCTGCGCTGTCAAGGAGGAAGGCTCTCATGACCACCGCGCTCTCATCTGACAAATACGTTCAGGCTGATGCGTTTCACTCTGATGTGGCGTATTTGGAGGGACTGTTTGAACGCCGCCTGATTGGCAATTACGAACTGCCGCTCATCGATATTGGGCAGGGTGCGCCCCTGGTCTTTGTGCCCATTTTGGAACACCTGGAGTTTGTCTACGCTCGTCAGGTGCGCTTCTTCAGCACACAACGGCGCGTGATCCTCTATCGCCGCCACGAGACACGTACGCGTTTTACCGGCATACCAGAACGGGTTGAAGAATTGCGTCAGTTGCTCAATCACCTGGAGATCGTGGCCGCCGATTTTGTCGGGCATGGCGACGCGGCGATGGTCCTGCTGGAGTTTGCGTTGCGCTATCCCCAGCGTTGTCGCTCGCTGACCATCGTGGCTCAGGCCGCTGAGTACCGCATTGCGCCTCATCCCTGGATCTGGCTGCTGCACGAACTGTATTTGCGTCTGCCTGCCGAGCATGTTTTGCCCGCCGCGTTCCTACGCCGCACAGTCGTGAACTATATTATCGCACGCAACCTCGACACGCACGTCAGCAAGCCAGATGAACCTCTGCATCTTTTGCCTCGCGCTCTGATTGAGGAGCAGTTTAGCAAAATCCAAATCTGGCCCGCCGTCTATAAATTTTCTGTGTTGCCCATCATTCATCGCTTCAATATCAGTAAACGTCTTGCCGATTTGACTATGCCTGTGCTGCTTATTAATCGCTTCGATGATGCGCTCGCCCCAGAAAATCGTACGCGCTGGTTTGCTGAACATTTGCCTAATTGTGTCGGTTACCATGTTATTCCAGGTGGCGAACGCTTTTTTCTCTATTCAGAAGCAGCGAACGTGAATCCGCTGTTGCAGAATTTTCTACAACGGGAGAATCGTGTATGAACAATGAGCCGCGCCGCGTGGTAATTAGCGGTCTGGGAGCAGTCGCCCCCAACGGCATTGGCCGGGATGCCTTCTGGCAAGCATGTGTGTGTGGGCGTGGAGGGATTCGCCAGATCACTCGCTTCGACGCCAGCTTTCTACTAACACGTATTGCTGGCGAGGTGCCCGACTTCCAGCCAGCGGCCCTGGGACTGAGCCAAGCTGAGATCGAGACCCTTGATCGCGGCACGCAGTTTGCTGTCGCCGCCGCTAACTTGGCTTTGTTGGATAGTGGCCTGTTGGATACACTCGATGGTACACTGAATTCGCTTGACCTGACAAACTGCGGTGTCTCTATGGGGACCGCGATGGGACCAGTCGCGGAGGGTGAGCGTCTGTGGCGGCAATTCACCGATAACGGCACACGCTCGCCACGCTATACGACACCAGGCAGCCAGGCAGCTACCCTGCTGCTCGCCTCTATGCCCGCTGCTGCACTGGCTGCACATCACGAACTACATGGTCCCTGTGTGGTCGTCGCTACTGGTTGCTCTGCTGGTGCGGACGCTATAGGGCAGGCTTTCTGGCACATTCAAGAGGGCCGGGCCAGTCATATGCTCGCTGGAGGTTGCGATTCGTCCATCAACGCTTCTAGCATCAACGTTTTCTCGGTCATGCGTGCTCTGAGCACCAACAACGCCGCGCCAGAGCGTGCCTCGCGTCCCTACGATGCCCTACGCGACGGCTTTGTCATGAGTGAGGGTGCTGCTGTGCTGCTGCTGGAAGAGCGTACCAGCGCCTTGGCACGCGGCGCACCAATCTATGCGGAACTACTGACCTTTGTTTCCAATAATAACGCTCACCACATGACCGCTTTGCCGGAGGATGGCGGTCCGCTGCAACATCTTCTCCGTTTGGCCTTGGCCGAAGCCCAGATCACGCAGTATCAATTGGGCTATATCAACTCTCATGGCAGTTCAACCCCCTCTAACGAACGTGCCGAGACAGCCGCCTATAAAGCGGTCTTTGGCGACTATGCCTATGCCATTCCGATCAGCTCAACTAAATCGATGATTGGACATACACAAGGGGCTGCCAGCGCACTCGAAACTGTTGTTACCGCACTTGCCTTGCATCACCAGATCTTGCCACCAACAATCAATCAAGAGCAGCCTGATCCTCTGTGTGATCTCGACTACGTGCCCAATGTCGCCCGCCCGGCCAGCTTCTCCGTCGCGCTGACCCACTCTAGTGGTTTTGGCGGCGTCAATACAGCCCTGGTCCTGGCCCGTCCAGATTTTCTAGCGATGGAGGCAGACGCATGAGTAGAAAACAAGCACGCCGGGTTGTGGTGACTGGTATGGGTGTTGTGGCCCCCAACGGTATTGGCATCGACGCGTTCTGGCAGGCCAGCTTGCAGGGTCTCACCGGTATCAAGCGCCTGAGTCGCTTTCCCGTTGATGGCCTGCCCATCCAGGTTGCGGGCGAACTAGCGAACTTCCAGGCGGCAGAATATCTGCCACGCAAGTTTGTTCAGCGTACGGATCGTGTAACGCATTTTACCAGTCTAGCGGTTGACGAGGCTCTATGCAACGCCGGACTCGATCTCACGCGTGAAGATCCCGCTCGCGTGGGTGCTGTGATTGCCAATACTATGGGCGGCGTTGAATTTGTCTTAGAGCAGATCGAGGCGCTCTACACGCGGGGTCCACGCGCTATGAGCGCCTATACCTCTATCGCCTGGCTCCAAGTTGCCAATGTCGGCCAGATCTCCTTGCGCCACAATGTGCAGGGCTATTGCAAAACGCCAGTCAACGATCTCGCTGGAGGGCTGGAGGCTATGCTGATGGCTGCTCAGGCCATTCAGCGCGGTGCGGCAGATATTCTGATTACGGGAGGAAGTGAGGCGCTATTGCACCCCTGCTTTTTGCTGCTCTTTGGGCACGACGATCTCTGCGCATCCGGTGACAATCCTCACGCCTATCGTCCCTTCGACCAACGAGCCTGTGGACTGCTTCTGGCGGAGGGCGCGGGCATCTGTATTTTGGAAGAGTATGAGCATGCTCGTCAGCGTCAGGCTCTCATCTATGGCGAGATCCTGGGCAGTGGCGCAACCAACGACGCACGCGGCTGGCAGGCACCCACATCCGATGGCACTCATTATGCTCACGCCATGCGTTTGGCCCTGCAAGATGCACATCTCCAGCCGAATGAGGTTGACTACTTCAATCTGGATGGACGCGCTCATCCATCCGCCGATTTTGCTGAGGTTGCGGCTCTGCGCGAAGTGTTCGGTGCTCGCTTGCCCGAACTGCCCGTTAGTGTGCCGCGTACCACAAGTGGACATAGCTACGCTGCCGCAGGAGCGCTGGACACCATTACCACGCTACTGGCCCTGCGTACACAACAGATCCCGCCAACTCTCAACTGTGAACAACTCGATCCGCGTTACCAACTCAACCTCATACGTGAGCAAGCGCAGCCTTTGACTGGCTCAACCGCCTTGATTGGGGCACGCGGGATCAGTGGAACCAATCTGGTGCTGGCTGTGCGCGGGGGAGCCGATTTATGAGCGCAAACACGCCTTTCTTTTCTGTGATTATTGTGGGTGCGGGACCGACTGGGCTGGCTTTGGGCAATCTGCTTGGCATGTATGGTTTGGATGTGCTGATTATTGAGCGTAACGTTGCTCTGAGTGAGATTCCCAAGGCCATCTCTCTGGACGACGAGGGCTTGCGTGTGGTCCAGGCTATGGGATTGGCAGAGGCTGTGCACGCTGACTTGCTCTCCAATCTTGCAGCACAGTACACTTCTGGGCATCGTCTGCTAGCCAGGGTCGCGCCCACTAGCCAGCGCCACGGCTATCCACTGATCTCGACCTTTCATCAACCCATTTTCGAGACCACCCTCTATGAAGGCCTGACGCGTTTCCCGTCCATCGGTGTGCAATTTGGGCGCACGCTCGAATCTTTCACTCAGAGCGACGCGAGTGTACTTGTCAGTGTGCGTGCGCCAGATGGCGAGTTGTGCCAGTTGGAATGTGCCTATCTGCTGGCCTGCGATGGCGCGAAAAGCACTGTACGCGCCCAACTACACCTGCCTATGAGCGGCACAACCTACGCTCAGCCCTGGTTGGTCATCGATACGCTGGAAGATTCTGACGCCTCGACTGCAATCCGCTTCTTCTGCGATGCGGCGCGTCCGGCTGTGAGCGTGCCTGCGCCGGGAGGCCGTAGACGCTGGGAGTTTATGCTGCTGCCAGGAGAACGTGCTGCGGACCTTAGCCAGCCAGAACGTATGCGCACGCTGATCCATCAAACGGGCGGGCCGTCTCTGCCGTGTATCGCTCGTTCTGCTGTCTACACCTTCTCCGCAGCTATGGCTAGCAGTTTTCAGCAGAGACGCGTCTTCCTGCTGGGCGATGCAGCGCACCTGATGCCGCCTTTTGGTGGGCAAGGTCTCAACTGCGGCTTACGCGACGCCCATAACCTGGTCTGGAAGCTCTGGCTCACCCTACAAGGGCTGGCCGGGCCATCTCTGCTCACCAGCTACACACAGGAACGTCAGGCCCACACGCGTCAGATGATCCAACTCTCGCGTTTCCTTGGTGGGCTGATTATGCCAACTAAGCAGCCCATAGCGTTGGTTCGCGATGCTCTGTTTCGTCTGGTTAACGCCCTGCCGCCTGTGCGCGATTTCTTTAGTGAGGCACGTATCAAACCCGCACCGCGCTATAAGCAGGGCTTCTTTCAATCCAAACAGAACGCCAGTAGCCGCGCCCTAGTTGGTCTGATGCTTCCCCAACCAGAAATGAGCACGCCAGACAGCCAGCATAGATTACTCGATGAAATGCTTGGTTCCGGTTTTGCACTACTCCGCCCCAACAGTGCGTGTGTGCAATTGGGCGCAATATTGACCGACTTGCCCATCTGGAGCCGCTTGGAGCCGCGTTTGCTGACCGTCGGTAGCGAGATGTACGCGTCTCTCCCTAGGAGTGTGGATCATTGTTTGCTTGTGCGTCCTGACCGCTATATCTACGGAACTTTTCGTGAGGAGCAGTCTGCTAGCTTTGCCCGCACTTTTGAGCAGCATTTGAGCAAATGAAGAGGACTACACGCTCCATTCTCCCTATTTTGAGCGCCGAGTACAATAGAAAGAGAGACCAATGGAGTTGTAGGATAGAGAGCGCTTGTTCGGTAACTGGATAGATGCATCCACACAAAGCAGGAATGCAGCAAATTGAGAAGGATAGGGGATCATGGAGCAAAGTAGGCAGGGGGCAACAACAGACGAGCAAGATGTGACGCGGCAAATAGCTATCATCGCACCCGATGCCCCTGAAAAAGAGATGCCCAGACCGACATTCAATGGCGAAATAGGCGCGGAACTGGCGATCATGCTACAGCAAATCGAGACATATTTTGACAAGCAGGCTGAGGCGCACAACCTGGAAACTTTGAGCTTTAGCCTGAGCCACTTGTTCAGCCGGGTGGACTTTCTCTATCGCCACGCCCTACCGAGCCTATCTGAGTACACTGCCAGCCAATCGGAAAATGCCAGCAAGGATACTCTTCGACATCAACAAATCTGGTTGCAATTGCAGGCCATTAATCGCACCCTGGATCGTATGGCCCCTCTGTGTCATCTGCTGAGTGATGTGATTGAGTGCCTGCTGGATACGCTTGACAACGAAGAACTCTGGTTGCGCCCTTTCCAGGAAGATGCAACGCTCCTACTCAAACAGGTCCACGTATCCCCCAAGAACCAGACTCAGCAATCCGGCACAAATCACGCAGAACCTGCATACCCGTTAAAATCCAGCGAGGCAGAACGCTGGGAGCAGGCCATCACTGCACTGATGGACCGGCTGCTGATCTGGCAGGAGCAGCACCATAAGCTTGTGCCTTTCCACCAACAATTTTCATCAATCCTCGTTGCAAAAAGCAGCCTGGGCGAGATGGACGCCGCCTTTTCCGTGTTGCTGGATAGTGCGGGTGCTATCTTCGGTGATATTCTGCCCAATTTTCGTCTGGTCGGGCCAGAGGACCGCGAAGAGATCAGCGCACTTCTCTTCGACCTGATGCAACAATCCGACCAGATGCTCATCCAATTTGGCATCACTCTGGAGCCGCTAACTAAACTCATCCGGCACTTTGCCGCCGTCAACGAAAGGCGGTAGCTAGTAAAAAGCGAGCAGAAGGCAATCTTAACCATAAAGCGAGAGTCTCAATAAGTTTCGTTTTTCAATCAAGCTTTCGCAAGTCTGGTATTCTAATACATGTGGTATACTGGAGAAAATGCGGTAGGCATCAGACTAGGATGCTGAGATTAGAACTGGCCTATCTTCTGCGGACCGGAACAGGTCCGTTATAGTTCTTCTCACTTTCATGGCTTCGCTGTAAAAGGCTCGTTAGTTGGTACAGAAAGGAGGATGCGGCGTTCTTGAGCGGTGTTTGCGTCTCAATCTTTTCGCGCCGCACTATCTGATGAAGATTGTTTTGGTGATTCATGGATATCCGATGCGCTACAATGCGGGTTCTGAAGTTTATACCCAAGCGCTGGCACAGGCACTGGCTCACCACCACGAGGTGCATGTGTTTTCCCGTCAGCAAAACAAATTTGTACCAGATTACGCCTTGCAGAAAGAGGTCGATCCGACAGACCCACGTATCGCATTACATATCATGAATCTTCCGCAATCGCTCGATCAGTATCGTCATAGATCTGTTGATGAGCAGTTTGGCCTTTTGCTCGACCAACTCCAGCCTGACCTTGTGCATATCGGCCATCTCAATCACCTGTCCACCTCGCTGGTTTTTGAGGCTCATAGACGCGGCATCTCGCTCGTTTTCACATTGCATGATTATTGGCTCATGTGCCCGCGCGGCCAGTTTCTACAGGTTCGTCCCCAAAATGGGAGTGATCTGTGGCCACTTTGTGCTGGTCAGGATGATCGTACCTGTGCTGAGCGGTGCTATGCACGTTTTTTCTCAGGGGCATTAGAAGAAGAAGCATCTGATATTGCCTATTGGATGCATTGGGTGCAAAGACGAATGGCTCATATTCGCGAAGTGTGCGCAGTGATCGATCTTTTCATTGCTCCGTCCCACACCGTATTGCAGCGCTTTCGCGACGAGTTTGGACTCCCAGCCAATAAACTAGTGTATTTGGACTATGGATTTCACCATGAACGCTTGCAAGGACGTTTGCGTACTCCTGGCGAGCCATTTACCTTTGCCTATATTGGAACCCACATTCCCGCAAAAGGGGTCCACCACTTACTTGAGGCTTTCAGTCGTCTCTCCGGACAACCATTGCTGCACATTTGGGGCAGGCCGTTAGGAGTGGAAACGGATTCTTTGCATGTGCTCCTTAAGGCCATGCCTGTAGAGGTGCAGGCACGGATTCGCTGGATGGGTGAGTATCGCAATACCGAGATTGTCCAACACGTTTTCAATCACTGTGATGTCATCGTCGTTCCGTCGATCTGGCTAGAAAACTCGCCACTCGTCATTCACGAAGCCTTACAAGCTCGTGTGCCAGTGATTACAGCCAACGCTGGAGGGATGGCGGAGTATATCCAGCACGAAATGAATGGGTTGCTTTTTGCTCACCGGAATCCAGCAGCTCTTGCAGAACAAATGCAGCGTTTGGTCCTGGACCCTGCATTTGCCCAACGCCTGGGCGAGCGCGGGTATCTCGGCACGGATGACGGCAATATACCAGCAATGACCGCTCATCTCCAGAACCTTGAGCGCCTCTATGAGCAGGTATACGCAAGGAGAAAGGAAGGTGCCTAATAATGGAATCGATCCAACCGACCCGACCGGGTCCGTGGCGCATTACGTTTGATACGAACCCGGATGACTGTAACCTCTACTGTATCATGTGTGAAGAACATTCTCCTTACAGCACGTTACAACGCGAGCGCATACAAGCAGGCAGACCGAAGCGGCGCATGGATATTGCCCTCATTCGACGCGTGCTTGAGGAATCACAAGGAACACCTTTGCGAGAAATTATCCCCTCGACGATGGGTGAGCCGCTGGTCTATCGGCATTTTGACGAGATTATCGACCTCTGCCAACAGTATGGGGTGAAACTCAACCTGACCACTAATGGTACGTTTCCCGGTCGAGGAGTTCAGGCATGGGCAGAGCGAATTGTCCCAGTTGCCTCTGATGTGAAAATTTCCTGGAATGGTGCCCGCAAAGAGACACAGGAAGCCATTATGCGCGGGAGTCGCTGGGAGCGCGTGCTGGAAAATGTACGTACCTTTGTGTGCGTGCGTGATGCACACGCGGCGAGCGGTGGCAACCGATGCCGCATCACCTTCCAGATGACTTTTCTGGAGACAAATGTGGAAGAGTTGGCGGAGATGGTACAACTTGCAGCCTCCCTGGGTATTGACCGGGTAAAGGGGCACCATTTGTGGGTCCATTTTGAGGAGATCAAGCATCTCGCGATGCGGCGGAACCCGGAGTCTATCGCGAGATGGAATATTGCTGTGCAAAAAGCATATGAAGCAGCCGACCGGCATCTGCTCCCAAATGGAGAGAAAGTGTTGCTTGAAAACATCTTTCTTTTAGCGCCAGGAGTAGCAACCGACATTGCACCTAGAGCTGTCTGCCCATTCCTTGGTCGCGAAGCCTGGATCAGCGCCCAGGGACGTTTCGATCCCTGTTGTGCTCCTGACGCGCTCCGGCGAACACTGGGCGAGTTTGGCAATCTGAGAGAACAGAGTGTGTATGATATTTGGGAAAGCCCGAAGTATCACCAGTTGCAGGCCACCTATCTTGATCATACACTCTGCCAAAGCTGTAATATGCGTCGACCTGAGGTGCGATGATGAACGAATGGAGGGCGTTCATCATCGCGCCAGAAAGGACGCACCACCTAATACAGGGAGAGCCTGCGTATACACATCGCTTTGACGAGGTTCTTACGTTTCATTCACCGGGCCTAGCCGCAGTACGAGATAGATCAGGAGCCTATCACATTGAGTCCACCGGGCAAGCGATCTACGTAGAGCGCTATCTGCGTACCTTCGGGTTCTACCAGGACCGGGCAGCAGTGCAAGCTGTAGATGGCTGGATGCACATTTTGTCGTCCGGCAAACCTCTCTATCTAGAGCGCTACGCTTGGTGCGGCAATTTCCAGGAAGAACGTTGCCCGGTGCGCTTATTCGATCAGCGCTATCTCCACCTTGGCTTGGATGGAAGGGCAGTGTATGCGCAAGACTATCGGTATGCAGGCGATTATTATGATGGAATAGCAGTCGTGCAGCGGGAAGATGGACTGCATACCCATATAACCCGTGTAGGAGAACTCGTTCATGGCAGATGGTTGTTGGACCTGGGTGTGTTCCATAAGGGTATCGCCCGTGCTCGTGATGAGCAGGGCTGGCATCATATCAACGCGAGTGGCCACCCACTTTATCAGCGACGCTTTGCGGCCATCGAGCCGTTTTATAACGGGCAGGCGCGTGTCGAGGATCTGGATAGTTCTCTGTTGGTAATAGATGAGCAAGGGGAAATCCGAGTGAGGCTTCGTCATGCACATGGGCAAACAAATGCTTTGTGAGCTTTTTGGGAATAAGAAGCGACGTTTCATTCACGACACTGAAGACTTCGTGGTTTTCACACCGATAGTTATAAAAAGCGAGCAGAAGGCAATCTTAACCATAAAGCGAGAGTCTCAACGCAAACATAACCGTATCGAAATCATTTCCCAACACCAAAGAGCTACACTCATTATTGAGAATTACCGACACAGTATATAACAACTGAAAGTAGTATGCCGAACACACAAGGAGGAGCATGTGGGCAACGTGATGACAGAAAAGCAGGCCAATAGCGCCGAGATAGTGTGCCAATTGAGCGCACTGGATAGCATACAGGTCGCTCTAGTGACCATTCACCTAACGTATAAAAGTGTTGAGAAAAACGCACAAGCAAGACTCTTACGGGCAGAGCAGGCACATGAGAGCAGCGCATATCTATTGCAACATTTGCGTTCGCTGGTTCGCAAAACCGATCAGACCATTCTCCAGCAGCATAGCATGTATTTTGTGTTGCCTGGAGCGAACTTGCAAGGCGCACAGATCGTTGAGGAGCGACTGTGGGAAGCTCTACTCTGGCGCACACACAATATGAGCGAGCAGCACATGACGCGCCCATTCAGCATGACGATTGGGCATAGCGCCTTCCCTGAGCCACAGGCCAACCCGCACGCCTTGCTTACAGCCGCCGATGAGATCAGTAAACGCTTTGATGCGCAGACAGAACGTGTTTCCACACGTCAGGTCACAGTTGTCGAGCAAGATATGTCAGATGCGTTGCCGCAACTGGCTAGGAAACTCGGTATCCCCTATCTCTCTCTCTTGCCCAGCCAAGTGCCGCAACGCGTTCAACAGGTCGTTGATGCCAAACTTGCGCACGAACTGCATTGCTACCCCGTTGGGCGTGCACGCAATACGCTGACCGTAGCCATGCGTGATCCCCAAGATCGTCACGCTTTAGAGCGCCTACGCCAAGAGACGGGCCTGCGCATCTTTCCCGTATTGGTGCATCCAGAAGCGTTGGAAAATGCTCTCAAACATTTGAGTTAACTTTTCATCTGTGGTCTTTTTAAGTTCAATCGCTGTTCAATATAATTTGAAAGAGAATGAGCTATTGGTGAAAAAGGTCACAGCATTTTTGTGACCAAAGCTCTAGCCAAGCGAGTCCTTGACGCGGTATAGTTAAGAGTATCAAATAGCAAACACACCCATTCGCATTTGTGGATGGACACTGCGCAGAAAGGTCTTGTAGAATGAGCAACAAAAAAGTGCGTGTAGCGATCATTGGCGTGGGCAATTGCGCCAGTTCGCTCTTACAGGGCGTACAGTATTACAGAGAGGCCAAAGCGGATGAATTCGTTCCAGGATTGATGCACACAAATCTTGGAGGATACCACATCAGTGATATCGAGTTCACAGCAGGCTTTGACATCAACGTGACGAAAGTTGGCAAGGATCTGAGTGAGGCCATTTTCGCCGCGCCAAACAATACGTACAAATTCTCGGACGTGCCATTTCTCAACGCGCCCGTCTATCGCGGCATGACGCACGATGGGCTGGGCAAATATCTGTCGCAGGTGATTACCAAATCAGAGCGGCAGACTGACGATATTGTGAATATCCTGCGGGACACCAAGACTGATGTCGTCATCAACTACCTGCCGGTGGGCGCGGAGAACGCGACCAAATGGTATGTCGAGCAGATTTTGCAGGCCGGAGTTGGCTTTGTGAACTGTATCCCTGTCTTCATCGCACGTGAGCAGTATTGGCAGGACCGTTTCATAGAGGCAAATCTGCCCATGATCGGTGATGACATCAAGAGTCAGGTGGGCGCGACGATTGTCCATCGTGTTCTGGCACGACTCTTCCGCGAACGTGGTGTACGCCTGGAACGCACCATGCAGTTGAACGTAGGCGGCAACACCGACTTCTACAATATGTTGGAACGCGAACGTCTGGAATCGAAGAAGATTAGCAAGACGAACGCAGTAACCAGCCAACTCGACTACGATATCGGTGCTGAGAACGTTCACATCGGCCCCTCGGACTATGTAGAGTGGCTGAGTGATCGCAAATGGGCCTACATCCGCTTGGAAGGTCGAACTTTTGGCGATGTGCCGTTGAATGTTGAACTGAAGCTAGAGGTGTGGGACTCGCCCAACTCCGCTGGCGTGGTTATCGACGCGGTACGCTTGGTCAAACTGGCTATGGACCGTGGCATTAGCGGTTCCCTAGAGGGTCCAAGCTCCTACCTGATGAAATCGCCGCCAGTGCAGCATCACGACGACGAGGCCCGCGAACTGACCGAAGCCTTTATTCGCGGCGAGCACCAGCAGCCAGAAATGGCCCCACCCTCCGACGTGTCTAATGGGCACAAAGTTGAGACGCAAGCAGACTAACCTGTAAAACGAGAAACAGGCTTCGTTCCGCATAATATGTGGGATGAAGCCTGTTTGCTTGAGCCGTGTCTTATTCTTTAACGTCGCGTTTCCAGGTCAACACGATAGCCACGGTGGCGAAGATCACTGCATAGACCAGGGCTACGACGAGTGTGTGTGTGCCATCAACTACAGTACCATGCAGTTGTGGCGGTGCGGCTGGATTTGCCGGATCTGGCGCAAGAAAGGAGATGGGGGTAGCTCCAACCGAATGAAACGTACTGACGAGTGCCTTCGACATCGCATTCAGATTTGGCCCCAGGAAGTACGCGGTGATATTGAGCCAGAAGTCGTTGTGGGTGATGAGAAAAGCCAACTGCATGATACCTGTCCCAATGTTATCGAGAGGGAAGAAAACCAGCGCTGCAGCTAGACCAAAGGCCGAGGAACGTCCGATCACTGCCGCAGCCGTTGCCAACAGAATCGTGACCCCCATATTGACCAGGAGCGTCAAAACTAACACCCAAATGTCGGACCAGAACTGTGAGTTTAACGACTGCAAGGCGTTCAGGTTGCCAGCGCTGATAGCCACCACAATGACCACCATCAGGGCGGTGAGTGCGATGCCACCAATCAGCATGAGCAGCCCAACGATTGTCGTAGCCAGTAATTTGGCGCTGAGCAGTTGCAGCCGCCCGATGCCACGAGCCAGCAGAATACGAATAGTGCCCAACTGATATTCCCGCACAATCATGATGGCGGTGATAGCCAGCAGGAAGAAGCCGGAGAAAATGCGTAGAACCGTCAGGCCAACCTCCGTTACTGTATACAACTGGTGTAACGGATCAATGCGAAGTTGATCGGCGAGATTTCCTACGCTCAGAAAAATGATATAGGGTCCAATGATCGCCAGGGCCAGGATCGTCATCATAATCCAAGTGGACCACAGGTGCCTAACCTTGAAGAGTTCGCCACGCACCAGCCCGAAGAAACTGGGTTTTCCTGCGCGTACGCTAGTAGCTGTTTGTATAGGTGTAGGGGTTGTGACTACAGTACTCATTTATTTGATATCTCCTGAGCCAGAATTGGTCAAACTGAGGAAGACCTGCTCCAAGTCCTGGGTGGATTTCTCCAGCATGTCAGGCACAAAGCCTGCCTGTGATAAGAAGATGTTCAGGGCGCGGCCACTGTTGTCAGGTGCCTGGGTGATGAGTGCGTTTTCGCCTTCCATGCGTGCACCCTGGCCCCAGGGCTGCGCTTTGAGCAGTGCCACTGCTTCCGGCGTGCGCTCGACAGTCACACGGAAATCGCCATTGGTCTGAGTTAACTCGGCAATAGTAGACTCAGTGACGAGCTTGCCCAGGTTGATGATGGCGACGCGCGTGCAGATTTGCTGCACTTCGGTCAGCAGGTGACTGGAAATGAAGACCGTTTTGCCGTTTTCAGTCAACTGATGCATCAGGTCGCGCATCTCGACGATACCAGCCGGGTCCATGCCGTTAGTCGGCTCGTCCAGGATGAGGATGTCCGGGTCTTGCAAGAGGGCTATAGCGATGCCCAGGCGCTGTTTCATACCCAGCGAGTAGGTCTTAACCTTGTCCTTCTGGCGTCCGAGCAGGCCAACCACATCCAGCACAAAGTCGATGCGTGCCTCAGATACGCCTCCTAGGGCCGAGCCGATAGCATGTAGGTTGTTGCGGCCAGAGAGGTAGAGGTAGAGTGCGGGCGTCTCGATCAGTGCGCCTACACGTGGCAGAACGTGTGCTCGCTGCGTAACAACGTTTTTGCCAAAAATTTCCACGCTGCCCGCCGTGGGGGAGATCAGGCCCAGAGCCATGCGGATCGTCGTCGTTTTGCCAGCCCCGTTTGGTCCCAGAAAACCAAAAATCTCGCCTCTTTTGATTTCCAGACTGAGATTGTTCACCGCCAACCGCTGCTTATATTGTTTGGTCAGATTGATAGTGCGTAATGCCACTTCGCCAGACCGGGCCTGCGTTGAGGCGTTAGTTGGCATTGTTAAAACTTGTTCGGCCATGCACACGATTCCTTTCCTAAAAGAGAGAATATTTTTGCAGAGATGTGATACCCATAGGTATATACAATGATACCTGCTTATGAGTTGCAGATATGGGTCAAAAGGTTCACTTTTTGAGGGAGAAAGTCCTGAATAGATGGGGGCTTTAACGATCCAATTCTCATCTATTTATGATTCTTCTTGGTAGATATAGCAAGACGTACTTCTTCCGTTTGACCTTTGCCAATTTCCTTTTTCCGTATCTCGAAACACTCAGGGTACTGCTTTACAAGGACTGAAAGGCTCAAACATTAATATGGAACCAATTTTATTGCTATATTGTCGTTTGAGATTAATAAGGAACTCGCCATCGTCAAAACAGCCCTAAAATAATCACCTGGAGAGAGCCAGCAGGTAAACCGGACCACTGCGACTGTCCCGTTTACCTGCTGGCTCTCATCTCTCTATGAAGCAGTCAATGCACGTTGCGACTTTGCCCCGTCCAGTATTTCTCGCGCAGATCGCGTTTGAGGATCTTGCCAGCTCCGCTTTTGGGTAGGGCGTCTGGCAGGAATTCGAGGCTACGCGGCACTTTGTAGCCAGCGATCTGCTCGCGGGTGTGCTCTATGAGTTCTTCGGCACTGACCTGTGTGCTGGGCTTGAGGACGATAACGGCGTGCACGGCCTCGCCCCAACGCTCGTGGGGGATGCCGATTACCGCAGCCTCTAGCACGGCAGGGTGTGTGTAGAGCGCGTTCTCGACTTCGACGGAGTAGATGTTTTCACCACCAGAGATAATCATATCTTTGGCACGATCCACAATATAGATATAATTCTCTTCATCGACTGTGGCGAGGTCGCTGGTGTGTAGCCACCCGTCGATGATGGCGGCGGCAGTAGCTTCGGGCATGCGCCAGTAGCCCTGCATGATGTTGGGGCCGCGTGCGATGATCTCGCCGATCTCGCCGGGTTGCACGTCTGCGCCGTCAGCGTTGACCACGCGCACTTCGACGCCCAGCACTTCTCGTCCCACCGAGGAGAGTCGGCGCACCTGTTCGGGCGTGCCATTTGGTTGGTGATCCCAGGTGTCTAGGCCCGTGAGCAAAGGCGCTGCCTCGGTCAGCCCATAGCCCTGCGAGAAGACCTGCCCCCATTTCGTTAGACCCTTTTTGAGCAGTTCAACCGGCATAGGCGAGGCTCCATAGCCCAGGCGTTTCAGGCTGGAGAGATTGTATGTATCGGCACTAGGATGGTTGAGAACCATATTAATCATCGTCGGTACCAGCAGGGTCAGCGTGACGTGCTCCTGTTCAATCATCTTCAAAACAAGCTCTGGATTGAACATGGGGATGAAGACGTGACGCGCACCCACCATAGTCAGCGCGAAGGTCGAGCCAGCATCGGCCAAGTGGAACATTGGCGCGGCGTGCAGGTAGGTATCTTTCTCGCCATACGTCGCGCCGATAGTTATGTGCATGGCGTTGGAGACGATGTTTTTATGCGAAAGCATCACACCCTTGGCGCGGCCTGTGGTGCCGCCGGTGTAGTAGAGGCCAGCCAGATCCTCATCTTCCATAGCCTGGTCCACGCTCTCCAACATATGGCTGCCCTTGCTAACCACATCCTCATAGTGGATCATGCCCTCCGGCATCGCGTCGCCAATGTAGACAATGTTTTCGACAGTAAGAAAGCTGCCGCGTCCACTGGCGTGCGCCGCGAAGGTATTGTCCACAATCAGCGCCTTGCTCTCGCTATCGTTGAGGATAAAAACAATCTCGGCGCGGGCCAGACGGATGTTGAGTGGGACAATAACTGCACCCATGCGTGCACAGGCGTAGTACAGTTCCAGGTAACGATGACAATTGAGCATCAGGACGGAGACACGATCTCCGCGCTGCACGCCTAGTCCGGCCAAACCACGGGCCAGAGCGTCTGTGCGTTGCTCAAACTCTTCCCAGGTGTAACGCGTGGTACCGCAGACAATCGCCTCATGCGTGCCTGCAATTTTTTTCGCGTGTGCCAGCCCCTGTGCAATATTCATAGGGTGTTCCCTTTCGGCTCAGGCAAATTCAATGACGCCGCGTATGATCTTGCCGGCTATCATGTCGGCGTAGGCTTCGTTGATCTGATCCAGGGTGTAGGTTTTGGTTACCAATTCGTCCAGTTTGAGCTTGCCATTGGCATACATTTGTAACATCATCGGGATATCGTTGCGCGGACGAGTATCGCCGTAGAGTACACCCATCACGCTCTTCTGGCTGAGCACCAGATTAAGAGGCGCGATAGGCAGCGTTTGTTGTGTCACGGGAGCCAGACCAACGAGAACGAGCGTTCCGTTTTTCGCGAGAGTTTTGTACGCCTGAGCCGTGGTTTCAGGCAGTGCGATAGCGTCAAACGCATACTCAACGCCGACGCCCTCGGTCAGTTCACGCACTTTTTTGACGGGATCATCTTCACGAGAATTGATCGTGTGCGTGGCACCTAGCTCGCGGGCTGTCTCCAATTTGAAATCGTGGATATCCACCGCGATAATCATACGCGCCCCAGCCAGAGCCGCGCCCTGCACGATGTTGGAGCCGACGCCGCCGCAACCCACGATAACCACTGTGCTGCCCGGCCTGACACGTGCGCGGTGTATGACCGAGCCAACGCCAGTCAGTACGCCGCAGCCCACCAGCACGGCACGATTGAGAGGATAGTCGTTGGAAATGGGTACCAGGGAGATATCGGGCACAACAGTACGTTCACTGAAAGTCGAGACGAAGCAGAACTGGCCGATGTTTTGGTCGGCGGAGTTGTGCATACGGAACGTGCCATCCATGAGCGGGCCTGACGGCCTTCCTGTGCCTCTGTCACACAGATTGGCATGACCATCTGTACAGGTGGGGCAGATGCCACAGGAGGGTATGAAGCTCAGCACTACATGATCGCCTATTTTATGATTGGTCACACCGGGACCGATAGCCTCAACAATGCCTGCGCCCTCGTGTCCCAACGCCATCGGCAAATAGGAGGGCAACTCGCCCGTCATCACATGATAATCGGAATGGCAGATGCCGGCTGCGACCATACGCACCTGCACCTCATGTTCTTTGGGCGGATCAAGCTCGATCTCTTCCACGCGCAGCGGTTCGCCTGGAGCATACAAAATAGCTGTACGAGTCTTCATGCTGGTTCTCTGCCTTTCAAAATGTAATAAAACGTGTTCATCACATCCTATTTCTGTATCACCTCGCTCAATGCGCCTCAGTAGCGCTACAACTGAGTAAAGCTTTACAATACATCGCATCACCGAAGTGATGTATGCCCCTCGCCGGGGAAAAGACCGGGATGGTTCCTGTGCCCCAAAATCGTCTCAAAACCAGAGATGAATGCTCTGGGTGGCGCATGTACGCTGCCATTATCCGTGATCCACTCTTGCCATGCGCGAGTGTGCGTGGAAGGATTGCGGTTGCACGGTCAGCCTGCTATCCATGGTCGAGATCTGCCATGCTACATTCCCGTTGAATGCAGAAGATTGTGCGTACAATTGACACGTTTGACCCTGTTCGGGTACCTTTTCAATCACTGTTCAAAAACTCACTCGTTTGAGCTATGCTACTGCTTTGTAGGGTCTTCTATCGGTGCTTAAAGGATATCATGGGAATGGTGAGCATGCAAGAGCCGTGCATCGATGTGCGTTTTTGCAACTCACATACTACGTCATGACGCCTTCGATTTTTGTGGTGTGCATATTCTGTACGCTTGTTTTTCGTACAAGGATTGTGAGTGAAAAACGTCTCACCAGCCCATCAGCAACAGGTATACTTTGCCTAGAGTTCCCCTGTCCACTTGGAGCCAGGGGTGGGTTGTTCAGCGTTGGCAAGAGCCAGCACAGAATGAATAAGGTAGGTGCTATGTTACACGTTATGCTTGATCTCTACGGGTGCAATCCTGATATATTGGCAGACGAGACGTTGCTGCGCGAGGTGCTTGAGGAGTATCCCAATCGCATCAACATGGTCAAGGTTGGGCCAGCAGAACTCCGCTACATCAAGACGAGTAGCCCATTGGACGATGGCTACTCTGGCTTTGCGATTATTGCCACCAGCCATATCAGCCTGCATGCCTGGGCACCTTACCGCATGATTAACATCGATGTTTTCTCTTGCGAAGAATTCTCGGTTGAGGCCGTCGTAGCCTTTGCCTGTGAAACCTTTCAGAGCACCGATGTCGAAGTGCACAGCGTCCGGCGTGCCACACGTTCACCGCGCATCTCGCCACGCGAACAACAGCCTGCCCAGATGACCGATATGTTGAGCATAGGCGAGCTTGCACATGAGATGTAGTGGCCGAGCTTGTCTTGCTTATACCGGTGTTCATCAGCTATGCAGGAGCTAACGTATGAGAATGAAGATACTTGCAGGAAGCGGATTTCTCTTGAATACTATCCTCTTTGCCACCTATTACGCCGTGGCTAAAGAGGCACTGAGCCGGATCGACCCCATCATCTTCACCTTTTTTGAGATGCTGGTGCTGGTCCCGGTTGCCCTGCTGATTATTCTCTGCTCGTGGAAGAAGATCAACCGCGCAGTTGTTCAACGCGGCATTCTATTGGGGAGCGTGCTTTGTTTGGCGTTGTTTACCATTGCTATCGCGCTCAAATATACCACAGCCACCAGCACGGCTTTTTTTCCGGCGCTGAATGGCTTTGTAGCGGCGTTGATCGCTTGGGCACTTTTTCGCGAGCCGCTAAAGGGCACGACTTGGCTCGCGGGACTGCTGGCGCTTGGCGGCGCGGCCCTACTGATTTTTACTGCGCCAATGGGCAACTGGCGTGGCACATTGATCGCCTTTTTGGGCGGCTTGTTCTACACCTGTTATGTGTTTCTCTGTGACCGGGAGCAGAAGGCTGAGAAGGCTCACTGGGCGCTCTTTGGCGTCGAGTTACTGACCACAGCGGTTTGGGCAAATTTGGTAGCCCTGCTCTTTGGTGACTGGCAGGCGGTGCATCCAGCGTTGCCTAAAGATATCATCATTGTGTTGTTTGTCGCTGGTGCTTGCACTTTTGTGCCTGTGCTGATTACCGTTCTGTTGCAAAAATACATTTCACCGATAACTGTCTCGTTTATCTATATTCTAGAACCAGTTCTGGGAGGTGTAGTCGCGTATCTCTATCTGCGCGAGACGCTGCCCATCCAAGGCTATATCGGTGGCGGTCTGGTCGTTCTGGGAGCGGTGATCCATACTTGGGGCACGCTGGGACGGCCTGTGGAAAAACGTGCACCGACGGCCCAGCGTGTGCAAGGCTCGTGGGTGAGCACGGTGCTGTATCCAGGCGCAAGCTGTATCCTGGGCGCGGTTCTGCTCTCCTACCTGGGCGGTCTACCGCCGAACTCCTGGCGCGAGGTCTCTCATCTCTGGCCACAACTCGCACAAGATATGCAGCAAGGCCAGGGGACGTATGTCACGTTATTGCTGGTCCAGGCTGGTGGCTGGCTGGTCGCGTGGCTCTCTGTGCTGGTTATGGGTAGCATGGCATGTTACCATACCCTACGTCGTATGCGGGTGCCTGCTCAGCCGCGTTACGCCATCCCTCAGCCCAAAGAAGCGCGTCCCACACAACCTATGCAGTTCGTGCAACGCACAACCGCCAGAGCGCTCATCCAGCCAACGAACCGTGTGCAGACCACTGTGCGTGTACCAGAGCAACCTGCCCGCCGTGTTGTTGCGCGTGTGCCAGAGCAGTCCATCCAGCGCACAACTGCCAGCCTACCAGAACAGCCTGTACGGCGCACAACTGCGCATTTGCCAGAGCAGTCCACTTGGTATGGTGAGTCTGTCTGGAGTGCGCCCCCTGCTGCTGGTCACGGACGCGGATATCCATCGACTGAGCCATTGCAGCATGAGGCTGTGCCGCCAATGAAACGCCGTGCCAGCCTAACACGACAAGAGGCGATAGAATCCTTTTAATGCATGTGGGCGTGGAGCTAGCCACCACCCGGAGACGGAGGCAAGCTGAATGTAGAGACGGGCCTCGCGTCCGGCTCCAATGAAAGAGGTCGCTATGAAAATCAACGATAATGGGGATTTTTGCCTGTTGTACGTCGAGCCAACAGATGAGAAGCAAAGTCTGCTTGAGACAGTCGGTATGCAAACAAAACCAGTTGTCCTGGTGCTGCTCCTGGAACCGGGCCAGTCCCGTCCCAGATTGTTTCAGCGACCTGAAGATTTCAGCGACCTGAAGCATGTGCACCGGCAGACCGGTGTCTCAGTGATTTTTCTGACATCTGGCAGCGAGCGTCTGGCCCAAATGGCCGCACGCTACGGTTTTCCCGCCTATCCTTCAATTGATGCCTTTGCCGACTTCCTGGCTCATGGACACCGTTTGGCAGGTGAGACGAGTGATACAAATGCGCATACTATTACCCAACGCCGTGCCAGAACTGGGCCGTTGCTGCCCTCGGCTATGCAGATCGCCGCGCTCCGGCAATCTGTACCCACAGGGCCGCTACATGCTCCATCGTCCGCGTCTCCCTGGTCAGGTGCCGCTGCTCTGGCAGTTGAGAGTGTCGCTGCTAGGACGGCTCCGCTCAATGAATCAGCCGGGATCGTCTTCTGGCCGACCCCTGAGAACGCGTCTGCGCCGCTTGCTAATGGACACACAACCTCGCCCCAGATGCGCGTTAACGGACATTACACGCCCGCACCACCCACGAGAGAGGCAGCAGGCGAGCCACCAGCATATCAAGGCGAGATCCCGCCGCGCCGCTCGGCTCTGTTGCCGAACGAGCAGTATACGCGCCATCCAGACTGGGAGCCAGAGGAGTACTATCCTGTCGCTCAGCCTCAGGAGCACCCGCAGCCAGCGCGGTATGACTACGCGCCCCAGGCTTTCCCAGCGTATGCACAGCCAGCACGCCCAAGCGTTTCGCGTTCAGCACCGGACCTGCCCGCTTATCCTGCTCGAACGTCTGCCACCCACTCAGCACCAGATTTGCCCGCACAGTCACGGCGAGGCGCTACCATACGTCCGGCAACGGATTTTCCAGCGCCACCTGCGCCAGTACGTTCGTCCACGCGGAAACGTCGCAGCCTTGCGCCAGTGCTGATCTTACTCTCGCTACTGATCCTGGGTGGTGCTGGCCTCGGCTCGTTTATCGTCATTTCACGTGCTGCGCCCGTTGTGCCGGTAGTGGTGCGGCCCATTGGCTCAATTACCTTTGTGAGCAGCGAGCAACTCAACCAGACAACCACCCAGGGCATCGATGACCAGGTGCAGATTACCCTACATAACCTTGGCACGTCCGTTTCTGGTAAGAGCTATTACGCCTGGCTGCTTGGTGATGCCAGCTTGGCGGAGTCGCAGTCGATTTTGCTCGGCAAGCTGACGGTGGTGAATGGTAATGTGAATATGCTCTATCCTGGCGACGCTGAACATACCAATCTACTACAGATTGGGAGCCGTTTTTTGATTACCGAAGAGGATAGCACAATCACACCGCTACTACCCTCGCCCGATACGAGTAGCTGGCGCTATTATGGAGCATTGCCTGCAATCCCCGACCTCAGTGATAAACATCACTTTGCGTTTGTGGATCACCTGCGCCACCTGCTGGCCGATGAACCAATTCTCGATGAGATGGAACTGCCGGGTGGTCTGAATAACTGGTTCACGCTCAATACGCAAAAGCTTGTAGAATGGACTGGCAGTGCTCGTGACCAGTGGCAGGAGTCCTCGACCCATAGTGTCGTATCTGTGCGCAATGAGGCCATTAGCGTCCTTTCGTACCTGGACGGCATGTCGTTTATGCCAACCGATATGCCACCAGCTTCGCAGAATGTTCCGGTGCACCTCGATACCCATCTGGCGGGTCTTGGTCTCTTAAACGTGCGCGGTCCCAGTCAGAACCCGCCCAGTTATATGGATCAGATCATCTATCATTTGAACGGGCTGCTTAACGCGCCTGGCTCACCGCCCAATGTGCGCACAACTGCTGCTGCGCTTTTGCCCTCGATGAGTAGTGTGACAACCTGGCTACAAAACCTGCGTACCGACGACAAGCAGTTGCTCGCCATGACTGACGCCCAACTGGGCCAGCCAGCCGCCTTCTCACTGCTGGATGATATGGCCTTGCAGGCTAGCAATGCCTATACTGGTAATACCGACCCCTCGACAGGCCAACTCAAGCAAGGCGTCGCCTGGATTCACCAGCAGTTGCAGAGTATCGCCACGATTGTGGTCAGCACCTATACTGTCGGGGGCGCTGTGCCTGAGCTTGGTCCATCGTCGCACAACGCATCCACGTTTGCGCCCACGCTGTTAGACGTGAGGAGGCCGTTATGAATGTTGCGCGTACATGTGGCCTGACGCTGCTGGTTCTGTGTGTTCTAGGCGGATTGGTTGCAGCGCTCTTCTCGCCTACGTTGGCTGCAACGCTGACCCTGCCAGCCACGCCAGCCGCGAGCCAGAGCACTGCGCCTCCGAATGTGGAGCCAGCGCTGCTTACTGTCGGACCCACGCCTACTATCGGAGCAACTACAGCGCAGCCCACACAGCTTCCCAGCAGTGTCACGATGCTGGTGCAGGACACCTTTCAGCGTCCCGACCAATCTTTGTGGGGCCAGTCCTCAGACGGACAGATTTGGAGCGGTGATGCCAATACCAACCCGTTCTTCTCCATCGTCAACGGCGCTGGTCAGATCTCCGGTGGGCCGGATGCTGTGCAGGCGATTATGCATGTGGCTAGCCAGGATGCCGAGCTACTCGTGAGCGGCACAGTCAATCAGTACAACGCACATGGCACGATCAACCTGGGTGGCGTGCTGCGTTGGCAGGATAGCCAGAACTGGTACAAAGTACTGATCGATGGCAGCAAACTCCAACTGCTCAAGAGCGTGCAGGGAAAAATCAGCGTGCTGGCAACGCAGCCTTTCAACGCTGTAGGCGGCACAGCTTATAGCATTCGTTTCCGCGTCCTAGGCAGCGATCTCTTCGCGAAAGCCTGGTCTAGCACGCAACCAGAACCCGCGCACTGGGGACTGATGGTCATAGATACCGACCTACGAACGGGTAACAGTGGTATACGCGTGCTTCTAGGGGATCACACGATAATTCGTATACAGACATTTGTAGAAACCAATGTACCACCCGCCGTGTAGTATAGCAATTGCTGACAGGAGAAGCGACCATGCAAGCCGAAGCACCTGTTCTGGAACATCTTTATGGAACCTATCGGGCTGTGCGCCTGTTCTGCATGTTGGCTGTGCTAGGTGCGGCTGTGTTGCTCTTTCTGTTGTCCGGCGGCTTCCCGCCCTGGGCTTGGCGATTGCTTGTACAGAGTGTGCCGCACGTTTTCCTGCTGCTAGCCGAACGTGGTCAGGCTGCGTTGCTGGCTCTGATTGGTCTGATGCTGCTCTCGCTGACTATTCTGTTAGCCTGGTGGGCGTTGGTCTGGCTGGCTTGGCGTATGGTGGCCTACTGGCTCTACGAGCGGCACGAATTGCATTGCTTCGCCGCTGATATGCAAGAAGCACAGTATCTTGCTCAAGAAGAAGAAGCACAATATGCATTACAATACCCGTATGCCGATCAACTTGGGGAAGGCGAGTATGCGTATCAAGATGAGGAGCAAGGCGAAGATGAAGAAGCATACGAAGCTGAGCCAGTGAGATTCTGGGCAGATGAAGATGGAGTCAGCGAACCATCCCCACGCCCGTTGCGCATGGGAAGCTTCCAGCATGCCCAAAGGAATGTCGAGCGCACAATTTCGCATACGCCTATCACTCATCATCGGGCCTCTGCCAGACGTACGTATACTGATAATCATCAGCAGACTGGTTCGCGTGCGTATACTGATGATTTGCAGCAAATTGGTCCGCGTATGCAGCATATCGATGATCTGCAACAAATCGATCCACGTGTACATACTGATAATCTTCAGCATACCAGCTATGGCATGTTCTCGCCTTTTGCACCTCTGACGGCAGTGCAAGCGCAGCCAAGTTCGTTTGAAGCACCCTCATATCTGCCTCGTGCTGTTTATGAGCAGCAGCGTGTACCAACAGCTTCTTTGCCCGCAGTAACGTCAGAGCTAGTTATGCCGCGTTCAACGACCCGACTGGTAGTGAGCACTGGCCTGGATGCTGGTTTGAAGCGTAAAGGCAAGCCCAACGAGGATAGCTTGCTCGCGTTGCAGAATACGCGTACGTTGCGTGGCTGTAGCAGTCCTGTGGGATTGTTTGTGGTCGCCGATGGCATGGGAGGTCACGAGAATGGGCAAGAGGCCAGCCGCCTAGTCATCCAGTCGCTTAGTGCAAGTATCGCGCCCGCGCTCATCGCTGGTCCGGCTGACGATAACTACGCGGAACTGCTGGCCGAGGGTGTGCATCGCGCCAACCTCGCACTCTACCAGTGCAACCGCCAGAAACAGGCCGACATGGGCACAACACTGGCTGCGGCTCTGATTGTCAATACCACCGCCTATATCGTCAATGTCGGTGATAGTCGTGTCTATCTCTATCGCGCCACAAGCGGCCTCTCACAGATCACGCGTGACCACTCAACGGTAGCGCGTTTAGTCGAAGCAGGTGCGCTCAAGCCTGAAGAGATTTACACGCATCCTCGGCGCAACGAAATCTACCGCAGCCTGGGCCACCAAGCTAGCCAGGACGTTGACTCGTTTATCCTGGCCGTGCAGCCCGGCGACCTGCTCATGCTCTGCTCTGACGGCCTCTGGGAGATGGTGCGCGACCTCCAGATCCAGCATATTCTCGCCTCTGAGCCGCAGCAGCCTGCCCAACTCAGCGCCGCCCTGGTTCAGGCAGCTTTGGATGGTGGCGGGAAGGATAATATTAGTGTGATCGTGGTGGGTGTGCAGGCGGGTGAAGAGACGCGGGCTGCGTGGGCGAGTTAGGATTTGTTTTCGTACTAGAAAGCTGGTAACGGGAAAAAGCGCGGTCCACCGCGCTTTTTCCCGTTACCAGCTTTCTAGTACGAAGTTAATCGTGCTCCTCGTACACACTTGCTGGCCAAGGGGTGCGCTGCTGAGCCTGTGCGGCGGGTTGGAGCGAGTCGGATGAGGGCTGCTGCAACGGGCCGGATGACGGCATGGGGCGTGCGCCGGACACTGTGCGTGAGCCAGAACGCTGCGCTAATGGCTGCGTCGAGGGCTGAGCGTATGGGTGAGACAACGGGTTGGTCGCAGGTAGCGCAAGCAGACCGCCCCTGGTTTGTAAGGTAAGGATGATCCGGTTGACCTCAGTGAACTCGGTACAGGTTGAAGGTACCATCAGCGGCGCTCCTGGGGAATGGTGCTCTAGAGCTAGGCTGAAATCAGCCAGGGCGCGTAGTAGGCGTTGCGTATAGTGGTTCATTTGTCCCAGACGCATCAAACGCTCGGCCATGAGATTCAGGCTGCCCGCCAGAGGCAACAAAGCTCCGCTACTCAGGTTGGCGCGTGCTCTCAGATTACCATTGGCTAACTGTGCCTGGACATCTTTCAGGTGGACAATGCCGCGCTCCAACTCGGCGCTGTGCTCGGAGATCTCTTGCGCTTGTTCGGCAACGCGTTGATTGGCTTTGCTCAGATCAATCAGCGCCTCAGCCTGGTCGCGGGCCAGACGCGCATTCTCCCACATCGTAAAGATCTGCCGGGCCACGACCAGAGCTACCACAGCCATCGTTGCGGCGAGCAGAACTGGACGAATCGCCAATTGACCAGGATCAGCCGAGAGTGCGTTCAAGGTCAGAGCTAGCAACAATAGGCCGAGTAGGACATAGGGGATAAACTGTGTGGGACTGAAAAGATTGCGGATGGTATAACGCTCGACGCGCTCCTCAACCACATAGGTTGGTGTGGCGGGCAGATAGCGCCGTAGCAGCGCGGCCACGCCAATCGTCATCATGCCCAGCGGCCACCCCATGTCGATCCAGGTCGCTTCCACATAGGTGTTCGCGGTATTCTGGATGTTGAAGATAAAGTCGGATGTTACAAAGAAGCACAGACCTAAGCCCACCACGAGTAGCGCAGTGCGGCGTGCCGTCGCTTGATAGGTGCGTCCCTGGCCACGGATCAATAGAAAGATCACGCAACTGAGTAGAGCCGTATCCGCGATGGGATAGTATAAACCTAGAAATTTTGCCAGATTGGCCTCGCCGGGTGCCTGGGCCAACGAACCTAGCAAAAGATACCAGGCCAGCGCCAGAATCGAACCCATCGAGATCAAGCTATCCATCAACACTAATAGACGTTTGCTGCCCGACTCGGCAGGTGGCTGCAAGAGCAGTCCTAGAAAGATGCACAACGGGAAGGCTGAATACCCAATATCAGCCGTTGAAGGAAATGGCATCTGACCAATCGAGATAGAGTAGCGCCAGGATGTTTCCCCCAGACCCCACAAAATCACACCCAGGCCAATGAACATCCACCCCAGCTTCTCTGCACCAATCCACGGTTCAGCACTCTCACCGCGTCGAATTGGCGCGAGCACGCTGATCAGCACCAGAATGCCCCCAATGAACGCGCCTGTGAGTGGAGAAAATTGTCCCACACGCAGGGCGACTGTGCCACCCAGGTGAAAGATCACCACCGCCACCATGCCTAGCCCAAGCCACCCAACTGTTTTGATAAGTGTACGCCAGACTAATTGCATACGAAAACTCCTTTCAATTCAGAAATCCCAGGGGCACTGTTTGCTTGCTTTTCTCGTGTGTGCGGACTCCTGCACAGTGGGGAGTGTAATCGGTGCGGCTTTCTATTGCCTCCTATTTCTCTGACGCCATGCGCTGCTTCCTCGTTGCCTTATGCCTTTTCCCTCGATGCTTGCTTGCTCTAGCATGTACAGGGTTTTTCAGGAGGTAGCAGGGTGCAGCATTTTTCTCAACATAATACCATTTGGTATAAGACAACTTTTCTTCGCCCATCTTATACTAGTCTTCTGACTAGCCACGCTCCTTTGTAATTCGCCCATTTAATAAAAAGCGTACTATGCTGAAAAACCATTTTTTCAGCATAGTACGCTTTTTATTAAATAATTTAAACTTTGTGTGGCGTACGTTCAGGGATATATATCAGGAGATAGCCTGTCTCTAAAATCGATGTTACTTCGATGCCTAGCTCGCGTAGCTTAAAGCGTGTGCGTGAGAGAATGTTGCGCGTTGGGCGCATCTCATAATCCCAGACATCGGCGAAGCGTGCCTCTTCCAAGCGTACACGGAAACGTTCTACGATGGCTTCAGAGGTACTTCCGCAATTAAAACTGGCGAGCATGACTTCATAGGGGCAGTAGTGTGGATATAATCGCAAAAGGGGAAGCAGCACTTTTATTTCGTTGACACTGAATTGTTGTTCGCCCAGTACGATGGGATGCGGCGTCTCAGGTCGGCTTGTTAGTAATGAGAGTGTGCTGAATTTGGTGTTAAGCGCCAGGAGTTGATCGGCTGGCAGGAGATTTGGCAGTTCAAAGTGCATGATGATTTCGTTGGTTGGCTCGATGGCAGAGACAGCAGGCTTCACTTTGCGGAAGGATACTTTTTGCATGGCACTTCCTCTCCTGACGTTTGTAGTACGCAAAATCTACTACATACAAATAATACCTTATTCTTGTGCAAAATACAAGAGGTTGACCTATTTTTTACTGTAATATTCATTCCGCTCAATTTTGAGAGATCACTTCCGCTCATTAGACTATAATGAGAAGAGACACAGCGTATTTTCTTTGAAAGAAGGTTTCTTCGTATGACATCCAGTTACGTACAATCTCTTTATTCTGCTGAGGTAATCACCGATCCCGAACTGAACACAAGCGTCGTCGCCCTGTCTTATACGGACCCGCACGATCCTGCACGCAACCTGCTCGCCTGTATTGCTCCCGCTTTGGGCAGCAATTGGTACCGTTGGCGTATTGGCACGCACGAACTGATACATTGTGAGCCGAAAGAAGTGCAACAACATGGGCATACCGGCAATTTTGTGATCTGGCCCTTTCCCAATCGGATACGTGATCGGCAGTATAGCTATCGTGGCCAAGAGTACTCATTTGCCTGCGTCAAACGTATCCAGGGTGTGCTGGTTCATGGCCTAGTTTTCGATCAACCCTGGTCGTATACGCCGCCCACAGCCGATGAGCAGGGAGCCTCGGTTACTACGGCTATCGAGATGAACCCCGACCATCCCTACTACGAAGCGTATCCCTTTGCCAGTCGTCTTGCACTCACCTATACGCTCACCAGCGCTGGTGTGACCGTCACATACACGGTACGGAACAAGGGTGCACAGACCTTGCCCTACGGTTTTGCGCTCCATCCCTACTTCGCACTACCCACCGGGCCAGAGCGAACCCTGGTGACACTACCAGCTACTCAGGTTATGGAAGCCGATCACGAACTGTTACCCACTGGTCGTATGCTGGATGTGCACTCAATCATGTACCGTATGTTTGACCTCAACCAGCCCAGACCGATTAGCCAACTCAAGTTCGATCATGTCTATACCGGGCTAACCGCGTCTCGTGAGGCTTTGATTGACCACGCGGATCTCAACGTGCATGTGCGTCTCACATCCACCGACGATATTACCCATGCAGTTATCTACACGCCTGAAGAGAAACCTTTCTTTTGCCTGGAACACCAGACATGCTCCACTGACGCGATCAATCTTGCCCAGCGTGGTATGCAGGATATCGCTCACCTGCTGGAAGTGCAGCCTGGCGAGGAGGCTTCGGGGTCTATTCACTATGCGGTAGAGTATCGCTAGCCGTTTCCTTTCGCCCTAACGGGCTATATCAACGATTGTGAGGATTGCGGCAGGAACATTTTTGCAAAGTGTTCTTGCCACAATCCTCACAATCGTTGTAAAAAAGGGTGGGGTTTGACGATGAGAGAATAGGAAAGCGTTTCAATAGCTACCCAGTTCCTTGTTGAGGCAAAAGCTGCTACAATATATCCACTTCCTATTGCTTCCATAAGCATGGAAGGTACATAACATACAAAAATGTTGTTTTGATGTTTTTTAAGTAGAAAGGCAGGTTCTGTCAGTGGTCCTCGTACCCCCTACTTCCATTACCGTCCTAACACCTGCTACCTCGGCCAACCTGGGACCGGGCTTCGATAGCCTGGGGCTAGCATTGCAGCTATACAACCGTTTCGATGTCGAAATAGGGGGGAATGATCCTCACACTCCACAGATTGAGGTGCAGGGAGACCTGGGCGTGGGCCTTTCCACCGGCCCAGATAATCTCTTTTTTCGCGCTTTTGCGCTGCTCTATGAGCGCTACCAGCTTCCGTTGCCTGCGGTCAAGATTCGCATGACAATTACTATTCCCCCTGGTTGTGGCCTGGGTAGTAGTGCTACTGCGGTTGTTGGCGGGTTAATGGCGGCTAACGAGCTGATTAGTATGCAAGATCCTACGCTGGCTCTTTCTAAGGAAGAGCTACTCGTACCTGCGGTGGCAACAGAGGCTGGTAATCATCCCGATAACGTAGCGCCTGCTTTGCTGGGCGGTCTGGTCGCGACAACGAATGTCGAGGGCGAGATTCGCGCAATCAAGACGCATTTTCCAGAAGCTCTGAAGGCAGTGATTTTTACGCCTTCATTTCCGATGGATACAGTGGCCGGGCGTAAATTGCTCCCTTCCGCCTACTCCAAGGCCGATGTGACGTTTAATACCGGGCGTGTGGCATTGTTGCTCGTCGCTCTGCAAACGGGCCACTATGAGATGATTGGTGAGGCCATGCAGGATCGCTTGCATCAGCCGTACCGTTTGGCACTTTTTCCCGCCATGCCTGCGATTATTGCCGCCGCCATTGCTGCTGGCGCGTATGGTGCCAGCCTTTCGGGTGGAGGCTCTTCGTTGATCGCCCTGGCTAGCTCAAACTTTCATCCTATCTTGCAATCAATGCAGGAGATGGCTCGTTCTTTAGGAATAGAGGGACATGGCGTCATTCTCTCAGCCGATCAACAGGGTGCGCGGGTCATCTCTCCACTGAAACGTGCACGCAAGCGGACAAATTATCAGCACGCGCCTGGTACGATGGTTTAGCACAATACTCTACTAAAAAGGATAGATCAATCTGTTATGGGAATTCATTCTGTGGATCGTGACGTTTCTGGGGGATCAGAGCAGTCTGGTCAGGCGGCCTTAGCTGCCATTGCTTTACGTTGTGTGGAGTGCGCCGCTCTCTATCCAGGCTTGGAGGAAGCGCCGCGCTACCGCTGTGCCTGTGGCGGCGTGCTGGATGTTGAAGCACCCTTGTGCCTGCCTGCCCAAACGGAGTCTGCCGCCCAAGTAGAGGACGCAGCAGCATGGCGCGAACTCTTTGCTGCACGCGCCGCAAGTGCGTCGAATTGGCCATTGCATACTGAGACACTGCTGCCTGATCGCAGCGGTGTCTGGCGGTATCGTGAGCTTATTTTGCCTGTGCCCATGTCTGCTATCATCAGCCGTCCCGAAGGCAACACCAGTCTGTATCCTGTGGGTCTGGCACAGTGCGATGCAGGTCGTGCAGGACATCGAAACATCGGTACGTTTGCTGGACTTGAGCAGCTTTTTTTGAAACACGAGGGTGAGAATCCTACGGGCAGTTTTAAGGATCGCGGCATGACCGTTGGCGTGACTATGGCGCGTTTGCGGGGGGCGCGTGCCGTAGCTTGTGCTTCCACTGGGAACACGTCTGCCTCACTGGCTTCATACGCTGCTCAGGCTGATATGCAGGGGATCGTGTTTTTGCCCGCCGGTCAGATCGCTGGCGGCAAGCTGGCCCAATCCCTGGCGTATGGTGCCACGCATGTGCAGATTGCTGGCGATTTTGATGCTGCTATGCAGTTGGTGGAACAGGTTTGTAACGAATTGGGTATCTATCTGCTCAATTCACTCAATCCGTTCCGCGTTGAGGGGCAGAAGGCGATTGGTTTTGAGATCTTGCAACAGCTTGATTGGCAGGTACCGGATTGGTTGATCCTGCCTGCTGGTAATCTAGGCAACACATCAGCTATTGGCAAGGCGTTTCGTCAGGCACATCAGCTTGGTCTGATCTCTCGTTTGCCGCGTATCGCCTCGATCCAAGCTGCTGGTGCTAACCCATTTTATCGCAGCTTCAAGCAAGGTTTTGCGCAACGTGAACGAGTCCAGGCTCATACGCTGGCGACTGCGATTAAAATCGGCGATCCTGTCAGCTATGCGCGTGCCCGCCGAGTCATCGAGGAGAGCAATGGGCTGGTTGAGGAAGTGACCGACGAAGAGATCCTGGCCGCCAAGGCTGTGATTGATCGCGCAGGTATTGGCTGCGAGCCAGCCTCCGCTGCCTCACTAGCTGGTGCGAAGAAGCTCGTTACGCGAGGCATTATCCGGCGTGACGAACGAGTGGTGGCTGTACTCACCGGTCACTTGCTCAAAGATAGCTCGACAGGTATACCCCAGTCTGTGAGCGGACAGATCATCGAGCCAACGCTGGAGGCTGTGAAAAAAGCTCTGGCTCTTTGAGCGAAATGAGCTGAGTTGATGAAAGCAATCGGGGAGGATACGTGGCAAGGGGAGAGGGGTTGCTTGTATAAATCTCATGTGAAGAATGGATAAATACCAATGGATGTTACCAATACTATTCTTGGTGCGCGTAAAAAAAAGACTGGAGAGTCTGTCCGAATACGTGTCTGGCGCATGGTTGTTTCTTGGTTATTGACGTGGGAAATCTATCCTATTCTCGTGATTGCCACCTTTCTGCGTTTTTATCAATGGCCAATGACTCAATTTGATGCCGACCAAGCGGTGATTTATGGCCTAGCACGCAACGCTTTGGTGCATGGTTTAATCCCTATTACAACAAACACTGCTTCCATTGGTATTATGAATCCGCCTGCAACCGTGTATCTGTTGATGTTGGGCGCTGTTTTTTCCGCCAACCCTTATGCCGGACTTATCGTTGTTGGTTTCTTGAATGTGCTTGCGGTTCTTTTGACGTATGTGATCGTTCGTCGTTACTTTGGACGGATGGTGGGGACGTTTTCTGCACTATTCTACGCGGTGGCGCTACGTACTGTCATCTATAGTCGTTTCATATGGAATCAGAATATGCTGGCTCCGTTTGTGTTGCTCTTCCTGCTGGCTTTGTTGTGGGGGGTGATGGAGCGTCGGCGTGGCTGGTTAGCGCCATCTGTACTACTGTGGGGATGGATGATTCAGCTTCACGGATCTGCAGTTTTTCTGGCTATTCCCCTGGTTCTCGCCTGTGTGTTGGCTTTTAAAACGCTGCGTTGGCGCGATGTGTTTCTGTCTGTGATTTTACTGGTGCTGATCTATTTTCCCTATATCATTTGGGAGGTTGGGACGCACTTTTCTGATGTGTCGATCCTCTTGCAAAATGTGCACAGCCACGCATCTTTGGATAAATATGCCCTGGATTTTTATCTCTCCTATTTCCGCGCTTTCGACTTTTCTCCACCAGCCGAGCCGGGAAGCTGGGGATTCAAGCTTTTTTCCATGCTCCATTGGGATTATCGCTTGATGTTGCTTTTGCTGACCGGTTCCTATGCTTTTGCTCTGTTTGCTGTATGCCAGAGTCGCTGGTCACTTTTGAGTTTTATGCGCAAAGAAGCACAACTGCCAACCCCATTAGTAGATAGTTCAGCATCGTTCCCTGTGCGCCTGCTGGGCTGGTGGCATGCTTTGCTGGCCTCACCTGCCCGTTGTACTCTACTCTTGTTACTTACCTGGCAAATTCTGCCGGTGCTTGTCTTGACACGCCATTCGATTGATCTCTATGCATACTATCTGCTTATCTTAATGCCTGGCCCCTTTATCCTGATGGGGATCTTCACTGCTCAGGTTGTAGAGTGGCTACGCCAATGCAGTTTCCCCTGGTCAGGTGCACGCTACGCAGTTTCTCTCCTGTTAGTTGCACTAATCGTGATGCAATTTATTGGTACATTTGCCTGGATTCAGGATGATGCGCAAGGTTTTCACCCGAATGGCAATATGTCTCATTCGCTAGGTGATCTCCAGAACGCTCTTGCTGTTGCTGACCATCTCGCTCAAAATCGTCATTTGCATCGTATCTATATAGATACAAATTTCACTACAGTTGATGCTTTCAACTACTTAGCGCCGCAGATGCAAACGCCTTATACGCTGCTTTCCATCAATGATGCCCATTGTTTGCTGCTTCCTGACATCTCTCAGGGACCATCTGTGATGCTTTTCAGTCCGGCTCAACAGCTTGATGAGGCTCTACTCACACATTTTGCCTCAGCAGCACTTGTAAGTGAGCCAAGCTATGTCGGTGGTCCGCCATTTCGTCTCTATATCGTCCAGCCGCTCTCTTTGCCTCAAAGCCAAGCAACGTTTGTGAATACCCTGGCCCTGGATACGAGCCAATCTGCTGCTTTTACCTGGCAGGATCCTCATTCCCTGGCTCAGCCACCTACACATTTGCTCACGACTTTCTGGACGAGCTTGTCTTCCCGGCCAGCACAGGAGAATACAACGTATACCTATCGTTTTAGTGCGCGTTCCTCTGGCCGTGGTACAGATAGTCAGAATAGTTCAGCGGCATGTAGTTTTACCCACCTCGATTCTGGTGAGCAACTTTTGGTGCCCTTTGTGAGTCAGGCGCTCTTTCCGGTATCACTCGCTATCACTGGTTCAGTCTGGATGACGAGTCCCCATCAATGGACCTATGGGCCTTTTCACTTGGAGGATATTCGCAAGCAGTCTTCTCTCTTAACAACATTCCAATCTGCTTCTGGCGGAGGGAGTATCATCGTCCAGCATTAAATTTTTTTCGGCTTGAAGATACGATACACATCTCTTTCGTTACCATTTTTAGCCAGTGAGAGCAGCATGCTGCTCTCACTGGCTATTGTTTTATCCATATGTGATTACTTGTGCATATTTGAAAGATTAAATACGCCAGATACCAGGTTTTATGTGTTCTTGACAGAAGACTTTGAGTAACGGTCCCATTTGTTGAGTGATTTGGACGAGTAAAGGCCAAGTCAAGTATGCTCCCGCCAATAAACTATACAACAAGAAGATTACTTGACCCAGAGTGATGTCTATGTGAGAGACAAAGGGAAGCCAGAGCACGCTGAACTCTGGGGTATAATAGCAGATCATTTCTAGGTTAAAGTTATTCGCTGTACAGATTGGATTAGCTACTGTGGTCCACTGATAGACAGTACCATTTATGCCTACCCAGAGCGAGAAGCAGAAAATGGCAAGTGTTAGTATGTTTACAAGCAGGGAGGCATCTTTGCTATAGCGTAGCCGTATAGCTAAAGCGAGTGAGGCTGGTAGTGAAGCGATCAAAAGGAAACGCGGTCCCCAGAAAAGACCGCCATACCATGCCCACCAGTGTCCATAGACGAGAATTTCCCCAGCCAGGAAGCAGATCCAGAGTATATGAACCTGGAAGAGATCTTGATAGCGCAGCTTTTGAAGGGTTTTTCGTACAGGCAAAAGCAGCCCAGGTGCGAAAAAGAGTAAGCCTTTGCCAAAAGAAAAGAGGAGAGCAAGAACCCCAAAGAACAGTGGGTAGCTGAAGCCTGACAAGCCAGAGTAAGGCATAAAAGTTTTGAAGCCGTGATCGTTGGTATAGCCACTGCTCAAAGGGCTGCCCCAACGAACCCAAGCTTCAGTGGCTACTAATGCGCCAGTTGCGAGAATTACCAGAAGATAGCGCAGACGTTTTTTATTGAAAGCGTGCTTGGCTATCATCAAGATCAGGCCAAGAGCGGTTGCTGGGGTATTGACCACTCCTAAGATAATGGCTAACCAACCGACTGGAACAAAGCGAGTGAGAATCACAGCCATAATTCCAAAACCCACACAGAGCGCTGTGAATACTTCGCCGTAGAAAAATGCCAGATGAGCACCAAACATTGAGGCCACAATAAGAACCAGAAAAAATTTGCGTAACAATCCACGATCAATGCGGTTTTTCAACACGAGATACATTACAAGCAGGCTGAAAGAGAAGAGGATCAGGTTGTAAGCTGTGACCCAATCATCAGGATCACCAAGTTTTTTCCCAATAATCAGCAAGGGAGCGGCAAAGAAAGGTCCAACCATTGAATATCTTGCATGTGGAATTGTGCGTCTAACTACGTCTATAAGATTTTGATAGCGTATCCAACCATCTCCCCCTGTTTGGCGTGGTAAGAAGAGAAAAATAACAAGCAGTCCCCCAATAATCATGCATGTTTCTACTACTGCTTGTACTCTCGCATAACGTTGTTTATTTATGCTGCTGTCCTTACTCACATTTTCTGTGTGGGCAAGACCAAGTTCGCTAGGTGGTAGCTGCGACGAGGACTCTATTCTTGGTGGTGGCATTGTTTCTTCTGGCATATAAAATTCTCCTAATACATACATTACATCTTTTCTGTGCATATTACGAACAGACTACGAAATTTCCACTTCTATTGGTGTGGAGGGTGTTTCCCGCCTATCTATAGGCTTGGGTAGATTCACTGGTTGTTGCTTCTTCAACCTCTCAATTCGCTGAACAAGTACTTCCCCCAAACGCATGCCTGGCATTTCAATCCAGCGATAGAGCGTCAGCGAGACCGGAAAGATGACAAAGAGGGTCCAGGCTAACAACGCAACAAATTTAATAGGCATATGCCATCCTACAGAATTACGACTCATGATATCCGCGAATAGGAAAAGAAGGGGATAATGCCACATATACAGGCTAAAAGAGAACAGGCCAATCCAACGTAAAACTGGCCACTCGAATGGCCGTTTGAGCCGACCAGAACCATACAACAGTGCATACATACAAAGGCCATAACAGATGGTGTAACAGATCGTTTCCCATTGAGTATATATCTGGTGAACAAATCTGCTATATCGATCCAGAAAAGCAAATACCGGATTATAAACGGCCCAATCGACGCCGGTAATATAATAATTCGAGAGGGCGAGAAAGACCAGACCAATCAGAGCAATCAGAAACATCCTGAAACTCCAACGCTCAAGTTTGATACGCAAGGTCTCTCCTTGGGGGGCATTTTGCGTATATACGTAGAGCAGAGCAAGCAACATTCCGACAGCAAAGGTTTCATAGTACTTTCCGCTATCGCTAAAATAGTATGGGCGCAAAAGAGCCAGAATACGCTGCGGAAAATCTGTAGCAGACGGATCAATAGATAATCCCCACCAACGCGAAAGCAGCCCCCATCCCAGTATGAGGAGCAGACAACTCACCAATTTGGTGGTACGCCAGCGCAGCGTCCCACGACGAACGATCAAGCTCAGTATCCATGCAATAAGTGGCAGAAACATATAAAATTGAAATTCAACCGCCATTGTCCAGAATGGCCCGTTTAACTGACTTGCTAGGTTACCGCTCATAGTAAATGTGAGAAATTCCCATATCTGCCATCTATGCACAGCATCGAAGAATTCGGGATGAAAAAAGAGAATCATGAGAAATACTGCTGCGTAATATGCTGGTATAATACGAAAACAGCGACGAATATAAAAACGTGAGACAGAGGGCCATTGCCCATCAAATAGCAGAGCTTTGGAAAAAGGCAAAAACAAGAGGAAGCTGGAAAGCAGAAAAAACAGAATTATTCCTGACGCACCTGCATCTAAGATAGATGCAAGCAACGTCTGTATTATACCAGACGGGTGCCAGAAACCAGAACCAGGCCAATCAGCAGGTAAAGCAGCATGACCAATAATATGATGTAAAATTACCATTAGACAAGCCAGTGCTCGTACCCCATCAAGCACAAGCAGATGGTTTTTCGGTTTGCTTACCTCCAAAGAGGCTGTCACCTTCTGGGTGTGATCATGTAGACGTCTACGTAGAAGGTTGTATGCACCGTTCTGAGAAATTTGGACAATGCTCATTTTTACCTCTTTTCAAGAGAAACTCAACTTGTATAACGGATGAGGGAAATATTTTATCTGATTGTTCATTAGTGAATGATAATAGTACTATCCATGACAGTTTCATTGGGCAATGACCCACTGACATTTTCGTTGATTCGAACAACAAGGCGGACTGATCCCTTTACCCTCTGGCAACCACGCGCTAACCCTGATACAATATCTTTAGGGATATCAATCCTGTATGCAAGAGGCACATATGTCCCATTGGTGTTGCTCTGGCGAAATATCACTGGGAGAAGAGGCAAGAGACGTGAAACTACAATGGAAATGGCTACCAGCCTGGAACATGCCCTCGGACCCTGTGAAGGCTGTCTTCTGGTTCTTGCGCTGGTTTTTGCAAGTGTTGGTACGCTACTTCTACATCCCGATTCTCGCTGGCGTGATCTATGAAACCTTCCTAAATGGTATCGTGGGTCTCTTCGGCACGTTGCTGGTCGGCCTGCTGGTCTGGGCTGGGCTGACTGCTTTGCTTGTGGCCGTCAAGGTTGGCGCAGGCGTTTCTCAGGTCTATTCGGAGGTGCATCGCCTCCATCAAAATTCGTATAGCTTCTCTGATCTTATGCGTTCTACACCCGAAAAAGAGGAAAATGTTGTCGAAGGCTCGATTATTACTGATCTCGATGAGGAACGTAAAAGACGCCGCCAGGAGATATGAAGACGAAGTGAGCGTGCGACTCGTAGCTATGAATCGCACGCTCACTGTATGGGGATCACTCTCCCTATTGATTCAGAAAATCGAGCACTGCCACGTTGAACTCAGCAGGTTTCTCCATGTTGACCATGTGGGCCACACCTGCGATCACAACATGTTGCGCGTTTGTAATCTCCGTCGCCAACCATCGCGCCTGTTCCAGCTTGGGTTGAATATCATAATCTCCTACTATCACCAACGTTGGGATCTTTATCTCACTCAAACGTGCTACGGCTGGCGGCTCCAAATCTAGCTCAATGCCCCCTTCTGGGAAAATTGTGTCGAATGCCTGACGTTGCATCTCGCGTACCCGCTCGCGCACTGCGGACTTGACCTCGCTGGGCACGCGTTTGGGACCATCCACCCACATCCTGAGGTTCAGTTCGGTTGCACCATCCAGATCCTCCGCCTCTAGTGCTGCCTCCTCGTCTTCGTAAAATTTCAGCACTTCTGGGGCGGGCAGAGAGCCGCTGATGCTTGGGGCGACCAGAACCAGCTTCTTGACCATCTCTGGATGTGCCAGGGTGAAGTCCAGCGCGATTTTTCCACCATAGGAGATCCCTACGATGTGTGCACTCGAAATCTTAAGCTGTTGGAGCAGTTGGGCTAGCTCTTCATGTGCCCTAAACGCTTTGGCTGGCACCTCGGATTGACCGTACCCGCGTAGATCATAGCGCACCACGCGATACTGCTGCGCGAACACTGCAAACTGCTCGTCCCACATGTGACTATCGGCTACGCCCGCGTGTAGCAGGACCAGCGGCTGTCCCTCGCCAGTGATCTCATAATACACTTGTGCCTCATTGATGGTGATAAAGCCTGTTTCTATACCAGATTGTGTCATTATACTCCCCTTCTTCGTAAATATTAGCTATTCTGCTCACGCCACAAGCGCCAAGTTTTATCCTCGTTCGCCGGTACATAGGAGCATAAAAATGCTCCCTCGCCCTCGATTACGTACTGGCCTAGCGCCGCTGGTAGCACCATCGTCTGGCCTCGTTCCAGACCCTCGCTTTGCTGCACATCTTGCCCATACCGTACGCGCAAGTTGGCTCCCAGCGATGAGAGGATGAGGCAACTTCCGCTAGTGTGCCCCTCCACTTGGGTGCGCAGAACAATCTCACAGGTGACAAAATAGCGGCAGGCTACTAGGCAGCGTTCACTATATGTCGCGCCCTCAGCTATCGTCACGGGCCGAGTTTTGATGTGTGCCGACGCCTCGTAGTGCGAGACATCAAGTGAACGCTCAATGTGTAGTTCACGCGGACGCCCCTGCGTGTCCAGACGCCCATAGTCGTACATGCGATAGGTCACATCAGAATATTCCTGCAACTCGTAGAGCAGTACACCGCTACCAATAGCATGTACTATGCCTGCTGGTACGAAAACCACATCTCCCGGTGTAACCGGCTCTTCATGCATCAACTCCTCTAGCTTGACTTGCTCGATGGCCTGCTGGACCTTGGCGCGTGTGGTCGGCTCTGTAAAACCGTGTACGATCTTTGCTCCCGGTTCTGTTGCCAGAATATACCAAAATTCGGTTTTGCCTAACTTCCCATGCTCATGCTCGTGCGCGTACTGATCGTTGGGGTGAACTTGCACCGAGAGCTTCGTTCGGGCATCGAGAAACTTGGCGAGCAGCGGGAAGCGTCGGCCAAAGACCGCCATGGCATTTGTCCCCAGCAAGTGAACCCCTAGCAACTCGACTAGCTCTCCCAGCGTTTTGCCCGCGTAGGGACCATTCTGTGCGATAGTACTGGTCTCAGTCTCCCAGGCTTCGCCAATCGCTACATCACCCTCTGGCAGTTGTTTCCAGACTGCCTGCTCCAATTTACGCCCGCCCCAGATGGTTGCATGGAGCGACGCTTCTAAACGTATCGGATGCATCTGCCGCACAAATATCTCCTGTATATACATAATAGCAAGGGCGCGATCACTCGCGCCCTGTGGAATGTTTCTTGTTATCCGTAGAGTTTCTAGCAGTTGATATATGCCAACGTATGCAACTACCCACTGTGTTACTCTGCTTCATCGCCATTTGCATGGCTACTCACCAGCAGCACGCCGCTTACCTGGCGGCGCAATTTATCGCGCATGACAATGCCTTTGATCCGATGAATCTCCTGGCCGTCCTTAAAAAATATCACCGTGGGAATACCATCGATGTTATATTGCTGAATAAGTTCTTCGTTGCTATCCACATCAACCCGCGCAAAGGTCACGCGGTCCTGATATTCCTGACTAATGGTGGCAAATTCCGGCTCAAAGATTTGGCAGGAACCGCTCCCGGCGGAAGAAAAATTGACGATCACCATTTGCGGAGCTTGTAATACCTTTTCCGCGAAATCCTGGCTGTTTATCGTGCTAAAACTGGTTGTCGAATCTGCCATTTTATCCTCTTTAGAATTTGCTTGTCTATCCCACACACCTATAATCAAAGCGTATCACTCTCCTTTGCTCGCTGTCAAGCCGGGTTTTTCGTTTTTGCATCGCCTGACATACCCCAGTAGCCTGATTTACACACCAGCAAGGATGGTTTCTGAGTCCTCGATTACATAGCGGTACCCCTGCTCTGTCAGGAACAACTGGCGATTCGCTGAAAACTCCTGATCGCGGCTATCACGGGTGACTACCGAATAGAAGTAGGCTAGGCTGCCGTCCTGTTTGGGGCGTAGGATTCGTCCCAGGCGTTGCGCCTCTTCCTGGCGCGAACCAAAGGTGCCCGAAACCTGGATCGCCACGTTGGCATCCGGCAGATCGATGGCGAAATTGGCGACTTTACTGACGACCAGCCGCTTGATTGCGCCTACACGGAACTGCTCGTAGAGTTTCTCACGTTGCACATTCGAGGTTTTTCCGGTGATGAGCGGTGCATCCAACTCGCTGGCTAGCAGCTTCAACTGGTCGATATACTGACCAATAACCAATACCTGGTCGTTGCGATGCTTTTCAGCCAGAAAGTGTACAACAGGCAATTTGGCGGGACTCTCCGCTGCTTGGCGATATTTTTCGCGCTCATCGGTCATGGCGTAGTTTAATTGCTCGTTCTCGCTCATGCCTACGCGGATCTCGTGGCATTCAGCGGTAGCGATCCAGCCCTGGCGTTCCAGTTCGCGCCAGGGTACGTCATATTTCTTTGGTCCGATCAGGCTAAACACATCAGTTTCTCGGCCATCCTCACGCACTAACGTGGCTGTCAGTCCCAGCCGCCGACGCGCCTGGATCTCAGCCGTGATACGGAAAACTGGTGCAGGCAGTAGGTGCACCTCGTCGTAGATAATCAAACCCCAATCATAGCTTGTGAAAAGCGCGAAATGTGGAAAATTCTCTTCGGTCAGGTCTGCCTCATCCAACGTACCACCATCCCGTTTTTTATTGGAACGGCGATAGGTCAGGATTTGATAGGTGCTAACTGTGATAGGGCAGATCTCTTTGCGATCACCAGTATATTCGCCGATCATCTCAGGCGGCAGGTCGGTTTTATCGCGCAATTCAGTGATCCACTGGCGCACGGCAATCGTGTTGGGGGTGAGAATCAGCGTGGCGCGTTGAATATCCGCCATCGTTGCCAGCCCCACAATTGTCTTACCAGCCCCACACGGTAGCACCACCACGCCGCTGCCTCCGCTGAGTGAGCCGCCCGCGTAAAAAGCCGCCGCTGCCGCCGACTGATACGTGCGTGGTGCGAATGGCTTGTTCTGCCGCGTTTCGCTGAGTAGCTGCATGGGTAGGGGTGAGC
>JBDTBU010000296.1:0-16058 GCA_039923935.1 Ktedonobacteraceae bacterium
AAAGTATCAGTGCAATAGTGATCTCGTCAAAGAGAAAAGGAGTCATTTTCATGACAGTAGCAACTATGGTACTCGCGGACCTCACCACTATGTCACTACTCTGGTGGCTGGTTGTGGGTCTGATTGCCGGAGTTCTGGCCGGTTTTGTAATGCGCGGCGGTTTCGGTATTATTGGCGATATCATCGCAGGCATCATTGGCGCATTCATCGGCGGCTGGTTGTTTGGCGTGCTTGGTATTAGCGCCGGCGGTGGATTGATTGGCAGTATTATCGTCGCATTTGTAGGCGCGTGTATCCTGATCTTCCTCCTGCGCTTGATTTCGCGTGGGTCTTCGTCTCGAAGAGCATAAGTCCTGGCACACGTCACCAATAAAATGAAGCAGAGAGTTGCGCCGAAAACGGAACCCTCTGCTTCATTTTATTGGTCTATCCTTGGCTGTAAGGCTTAACGCGTCCTGCGTTGCCACTAGTATCGCCATCCTATACGGTCAGTGAGAGCGCTACAAGGGTTTGGTTCCTGACGATACTGGCGCTTGTCTGCCCTGCAACATAAAGTACAGATATTTCGCCATCTCATCCACCAGAGGTATCTGTGTTTTAAATTGTCGGGGATCAAGGCTGATGACTGGTACTTGCCCGCTATTGATCCGCTGCAACAACCTCAACAACGCCTCCAAAGCGAAACCAATCTGCTCGTTATTGCCTCTGTTGGCAAGTTTGAGTTTATGAAACTGTTTAAACTGCCCATTAATAAACGCTGCCTGTTGCTGCCAAGGATGGCTAGCAGGCAGGAGCAGCATACCTTCCTGCCCGTTGGCTAGCAGGCTGATGGCGTTGATCGTCTCCTGCACAAATTCCTCTACCCGCGTCGTCCGTTCGGTCTCTTGTTGCGTAAAATACAGTTCGATCTTGCGCAGTTCCTCCGCCCGATCAGCGCGGCGCACTGCTGAGTCCATACCTCGCGCCCAGAGAAAGGCAATCACTGAGGTCATGACCAAAATGCCTATCGGACGACCCGCCATTGTTGGCATGCCAAATGTGTGGATCGCATCGAGCAGGTCTTGGGATTTACCCTGGAAAATCAAGTCAGCGTAAATGATGCCAACATCTACGGCAGCGATCACAAAAGCTGAGCTTCGTGGTAAGACAGCCGCACCTACCACAACTGAGACAACCAGGAAATCATATGCAGGGAGATACACCAGATGCAACTGGCCGTCAGGAGAACCCACCACAACTCCCATAGTGGCTCCGATGATAAATATCACCATCAGCACTCCCGCCGCTGTGACAAGACCTTTCCGGTTGAGAAAGATGGTAATCAGCAAGCCAACACTCGCACCTGCAAGAGAAAATATCGTCGGAGTATTCGTCAGGGCAGCAGGAATAAATAAGATGAGTGCGATAACTTCACCTAGCAAAATCCAGGCAAGGAGCACGCTTCGGCGCGTGATTTCGCGTTGCTGAATCGTATCCTGTGGCTTATCCCAACCAGTGCTCGTCATACGCAACCACCAATTAACTTTGCGTGGTGGCGTTGCACTTCCCTCTGACTGAGGTGTTCCATAAAGTTGTTGCTTAGATGTCTGCATAATACATGTAATTCCTTTCTCTAAGGCAGTGAACGTCCTTTCTAAGTATCCGAGCAGCAGATATATTCCGCTTGTTACAGCATTGTACATCCCATACAAGATGCACAATGCTGTTGTTGCTAACGCGCTGAAATATGCTCTTTCTCGATGCGTTCCTTGAGATTCGCGAATAGCTCTTTGTGAGCAGTAGCCGCACCCTTATAGGTGAGCTTCATTAGCAGACGTGGTGCGGTGATCTCTATGTACTCTCGTATGCATGTTCCCTGGCCTTCTAGCTCACACCATGTGATGTTGTAAAGATGAATGCCTGGTGACTGGTACGCATTGGAGGTGAGCTTTCCGTCCGCGCTGACAGTCATGTCTACCCGATAGGTGAATGCGATTGTCCACAGGCCAAGCTTCATGCGATCACGTACAAGATAATGCTGAATTGGTGTACCATCTGGTGCAGTTGTCGTTTTAACATGTTGTGTCGCAATCACAAATGGGTGCATCTCTTTCACGTCGGTCATGAGCTTTGCTAATTGTGCTCGCACTATCTCAGGTGGAGCCGCAATAAAAATAGCTTGCTCAAAGGTTGTGTGCGCCATCGTAAGATCCTTTTCTGTCTCAGGCCGCTTCTGGCCTACGTTGAGTAAAAACCCTCTAGAGGCAATATACCAACAAGATGGAATTTCGTCAATGCATGAGGAAAAGGTTCTATGCACATCATTTCAGGTGCGGCACAAAAAGCAGAGTCTAGCGTGCAATAAGCTGGTACTAGCTAGACTCTGCTTTGCGAGGAAACCTATTTATCTTTTTCTGTGGCGGTCAGCGCAGCCTGCGCGGCTGCCAGACGCGCCACTGGTACGCGGAAAGGCGAGCAGCTCACGTAGTCGAGGCCAACCTGATGGCAGAACTCGATGCTATCGGGATCGCCGCCATGTTCACCGCAGATGCCCAATTCCAACTTGGGATTAACCTTACGACCCTTCTCAACGGCCATCTGTACAAGTTGGCCCACGCCTTCGCGATCAAGCGTCTGAAAAGGATTGACCGCGAGAATCTTGACCTTCACTTTGGACCCTGGCTCTTCCAAACCATCAACATACTTCAACAGGAACTTGCCCTCGGCATCGTCACGGCTAAAGCCAAAGGTGGTCTGCGTGAGATCGTTGGTGCCGAAGCTGAAGAACTCGGCCTCGGTGGCGATCTGGTCGGCGGTCAACGCGGCACGCGGTAACTCGATCATGGTACCGAATTTGTATTCGACGGCAGCCCCGCTCTGCGCGGTGATCTCTTTGGCGACGGCCTCCAACTGGCGGCGCACTTCGCGCAACTCGTTGACATGTCCGACCAGTGGGATCATGATCTTGGGCTGGACTTTGCGTCCAGTCTTGGCTACTTCGGCGGCAGCTTCGAGAATAGCCCGCGTCTGCATGACGTTGATTTCGGGGAAGAGCAGGCCCAGGCGACAGCCGCGCAAACCCAGCATGGGGTTCATCTCGCGCATAGCTCCGACAGCCTCCAGCATCTCCTTCTTCTCAGCCAGTTCTTGCGCGTGCCCGCCCTGGGTCTCCATGCGTGTGACATCGACCAGCAGATCCTCATAGGAAGGCAGGAACTCGTGTAACGGCGGGTCGATCAGACGAACGACCACGGGGTAGCCATCGCCGGTTTTGGGATCGACCATAGCCTCGAAGATACCCTTGAAGTCGCTACGCTGGAAGGGCAACAACTGATCTAGCGCGGCCTGACGCTCCTTGTGGTCCTTCGCCAGGATCATCTTCTGCACAAGCGGCAGGCGCTCCTGCTCCATGAACATATGCTCGGTGCGGCACAGACCGATGCCCTCAGCCCCAAAGGAGATTGAACGCTGGGCGTCACGCGGATAATCGGCGTTGGCCCACACACCAAGCTTGCGGAACTTGTCAGCCCAGACCAGCAGTTTCTTGAGGTCCACTTCTTTATCGAAATCAGGATCAACGGTCTTGATGATACCAGCGAAAACCTCGCCGGTAGCGCCGTCAATCGAGATGTCCTGATTCTCTTTAATCAGCTTATCAGTACCAACTACGCGGAAAAGCTTCTCAGACTCGCTGACGCGGATGCCTTCGCAACCAGCCACACAGGGCAGGCCCAAGCCACGCGCTACAACCGCCGCATGGCTGGTCGCGCCCCCACGCGCCGTAAGAATACCTTTGGCGACAAGCATACCGTGCACATCGTCCGGGCTGGTCTCTGGCCGCACCAACACAACTGATGTGCCAGCTTTGCCGAGGCGCTCGGCAGTATCTGCATCGAAGATAGCTTTGCCAGTGGCAGCACCAGGCGAGGCGTTTAGACCCTTCGCCAGCAAACGACCTTCTTTTTCGGCCTTCTTCTTCTCGGCTTCGTCGAAACGTGGCAGCAGGAGTTGATAAACTTGAACTGGATCGACGCGGCGCACTGCCTCTTCCTCGCTAATCAAGCCCTCGGCAACCATATCTACCGCGACCTTGATGGCTGCCTGCGCGGTACGTTTGGCCGAGCGCGTTTGCAGCATGTAGAGATGCCCATGCTCGACGGTGAATTCGAGGTCTTGCATCTCGCGATAATGCTGCTCCAGGCGTTGCGCGATCTCCTGGAACTGCTTGAAAACCTGCGGCAGGTCTTGCTCCAACTTGCTGATTGGCGAGGGTGTGCGAATGCCCGCAACCACGTCTTCGCCTTGCGCGTTGAGCAAATATTCACCATAAAGCATGTTCTCACCGGTGCTAGGATTGCGCGTAAAAGCTACACCTGTACCGCTATCACCGCCCATGTTGCCAAAGACCATGCTCTGCACGTTCACGGCAGTGCCCAAGCTGTGGGAAATCTTGTTGAAGTTGCGGTAATCGATGGCGCGTTTGTTGTTCCAGGACGAGAATACCGCCTCGATGGCCTTGTGAAGCTGCTCGTAGACATCCGTGGGGAAAGGCTCACCCGATTGCTTTTCTGCAATACCCTTGAACTCTCCGACCAGCTTCTTGAGGTCTGCGGCTGACAGTTCGGCGTCAGTCTTCACACCTGCACGCTCTTTGTAGGTGTCCAACAGGTGCTCAAAGTCGCGTGGATCGGTATCCAGCACGATTTTGCTGAACATCTGGATAAAACGGCGATAGGCGTCATAGGCGAAACGCTCGTCGCCACTCAGCTTAATCAGGCCCAGCACCGTCTCATCGTTGATGCCCAGGTTGAGCACAGTATCCATCATGCCCGGCATAGAGAATTTCGCACCCGAACGCACCGAGACGAGCAGCGGATTCGCTTGGTTGCCGAAGTGCTTGCCGGTTTGTTGTTCGATAATCTTGACGGCCTCTTTGGCCTGTTCCCAAGCACCTTGGGGAAACTGTTTGCCGTCTTCGTAGTATGCGTTGCAGGCTTCGGTGGTGATCGTGAAGCCTGGCGGGACTGGCAAGCCAGCATTCGTCATCTCTGAAACGCCCGCGCCTTTGCCACCCAGCAAATCGCGCATCTTCGCATTGCCTTCGCTAAATAAGTATACCCATTTGCGTGGAGATTGTTTTACAGCTTCATCCAATCCCGTACGTGTAATTTGTTGTGTCACAAAATCCTCCAAAATTCGTTGTTTCTTGCTTCAATCCTCAAGAGTCTCTAGAGACTCCTGCATCTTACACACTCTAGTGTTTTTGTACAAGAGATAGTACTGGTACTTCTGTTACAAGATGATTCCTCTGGCCCAGCGCAGAACGCGGCGTGCGATCTGAATATACTCGCTAGCCTGTTCGGCGCTAATCAGTTCATCCGCCTCTTCTGGGGGTGTGTCGATGTAAAAGGCTGCGGGATGAAACGGCGTGAGAACGGCCATCTCATCTTGCACCGCCGTTGGTGCGCCAACTACCACGCCCAACGCACGCAGATCGTGGTCGTACATGGCGCGGTGCCCCTGGTGCAGCAAGTTGACAGCCTGCGCGGCCTTTTCCACGGCCTGATTACAATAATCGGCGCAGGCAAAGTGTCGTCCCAGAGCCAACTCTACCCCGGCAGTTGCCACATCTTGTGTGGCTTCCGCGTAGAGGCCCAAAGCACCTTGAACGTCGCTGTTCATTGAAACATCCTCGTCTTCTTCCTCTTCTTCGCTACTATACGCCGCTGTATATAAAAAGCGTGGGGATGCTAAAACTGCTGAATCTTGGCCCTCAGACACAGGCGGCTCCTGCGAACGTAGACCGTGAAGCAGCAGGTGCTCCAGGTCGTCTGTTGAATCCTCATCAGGGGAAGCCGGATTCGGGCCTTTATCTCTATATGACATACGATGTGTCCTAATCTCAAGTACTCTACCAATTATGCCTGTCATCCTGCCCTATTGCAAAACCACTTGACTTTTTGGGCTTTGCCAGATACACGCCTCAAGGCGAGGACAGATTGGCTGTAGCTTGATTACGATCCGCTTGAGGATACTGAAACTATCTTATTCCTGAAAACAGCCTGTGTCAAACTTCGTCACAGAAAGTGGACTTTATGGTTATATCGCGATTCTTCAAGCGATTAGCTCCGCCACAATTGTGAGAATGCGCAAAAAGAGAGCCGGAGACAAGCTCCGGCTCGCACACTCACCGCCCAATGGGATGAGACCTTAATACGTTGGCTCAAGCGGGCGATGTGTTTCATGGGCTTTTGATGCATTATGCTGTAAGCTGCGCACCACCAGTAAAATTCCCATAATCAGGGAGAAGACGCCGACAATCCACAAAAATGTGCGGACGAGGCTCAAAGGATTGAAAAACAGAACCAGGGCCAGAATGATCGCCAATACACCGATTACACCCATAATCCAGCCACGTTTCTGTGTTTGCATCAAGAATCCAACGCCTTTAAAAATGGCCCACGCGGCGACTGCATAGAGCACCAGTCGGCCCACAAACATTGGTAATGCCAGAGCGAGAATACCGCACAGGATGCTCAGTACACCTTCTACCAGCAATGCACCCCAGTTTGAGCGCCCCGTCATGCGCTGGTAGAGACCGGCCCCTGGCTGGTATGTGCCACTCGTTGAACGGGCGGTGCCGCTTTCGCCGGTTGTTGTCGCCCGATAACCAGCACTTTCATTGCCTAAAGTCGAACGATAGGTGCTACTACCAGTACCTGCTTGATTGGCTGCTCCACTACTCTGAGAGAAGCCGTTCACACACAGGATCAAACCCTCGATGATGGCGTAGACACCAAAGATGCTGATAAAGAGGCCAAAGGTAAGGTGAGGCCAAAAAATGGCCAACAGCCCGAAAATGATGGCGGCAAGCCCGCGCACCAATTCCATACCCCAGTATCGTCGGGCTAAGTTCATAGTATCAGAGGTAAATGTTTGCATGTTGCATTCTCCTGTTCTAGTCAACCTGGATGGCGCATCATGCGTCACACTGAAAAAAGATACCGCAGTTCCCTCTCCAATAGGGTCTAGCATACTATGGCGAGGCTCTTGGCAACGTATTCATAACTCTTACTCCTGCTGTGTTTACCCATATTTGTTTATGAGTCCAAGAATACACCTCTCTGTTCTCTAATTATCGACTATAGAAGCAATCTGGACAGTGCTCAATAGATATCAAAAGCCCCAAGCTCAACATTCCCGATCAAAACAATAGCTAGACTTTTTGCGTAAAATCTGGCATACTCTTTTTACAGACATAATCCAAAAGCATTGAAGGGGAAAAGTACACAGGCTGCCGGCTTGAGAGAGAGATGGTCATTGGCTGCAAGCTATCTCGCCACCAAACCTGTCGAAGTTCACCCCTGAGCTGGCTGTTGAACAGTCGCTTTTTCTCGCGACGAGGTAGATGGCCCCGGCTCATCCCCGTTAAAGGATAGGAGAAGTATCTCAGGTCGCCCTGGTCGGACAGTGGGCCTGAGCGGCTGCATCTCGCCCTCTGGCGGGCTGCTGGCTGAATCAAACAAGGGTGGTACCACGGAGTTTGCTGACAACTTCGTCCCTCGCGACGAATATGTGTCAGCTTTTTTGATTCTCAAAAAGGTGGGCATTGCATGATCGACATGGACAAAACACATATCCTGCAACAACTAGAGCAGCTTCAACAAGAAGCGACAACAGCCCTAGCGCAGGCCAACACAACTGAGGCGACACGCGCCTGGCACAGCGACTATCTCAGTAAAAAAGGGCGCTTAACCGTGATCTTACGCAACCTCGGTGGCCTCAGCACAGAAGAACGACCCTTGGTGGGCAAACTGGGCAACGAAGTCAAGGTAGCACTGGAAAATGCTCTGACAGAACGTCAGGCCGCGCTCGAACGGACCGAACTGGAGGCGGCACGCAGCAAAGAGCGCGTCGATGTGACGCTGCCTGGACGTCCGCTCGCACCGGGCAAAATCCATCCTACCACACGTGTCCTACGCGACATTTACACGATTTTCGGCTCGATGGGCTTCCAGGTCTACGACGGACCCGAAGTCGAGACCGATGAGTACAACTTCCAGTTCCTCAATATACCGCCTGGTCATCCTGCCCGCGATATGTGGGACACGTTCTACACCACAAACCCGGAGCTACTCCTGCGTACGCACACCAGCCCCGGCCAGATTCACGCTATGCGCGAGTATGCGCCCGAAACCATCCGCGTGATCCTGCCCGGCAAGTGTTACCGCTACGAGCCAGTCAGCGCCCGCTCTGAGTCGATGTTCTACCAAGTCGAAGGTCTGGCTGTGGGCAAAAACATTACTTTCAGCGACCTCAAAGGCGTGATTACGAATTTCGCCAGTCAGCTTTACGGTGAGGGTCACGCGATGCGCTTCCGCAAAAGCTACTTCCCCTTCACCGAACCGAGCGTGGAGGTTGATATCGCCTGCGTGCTCTGTAACGGTAAAGGCTGCGGCATCTGCAAGCATACTGGCTGGCTGGAAATTCTGGGCGCGGGCATGGTCCATCCTCTCGTGCTCCAATATGGCGGTTACGATCCCGCCGAGTATAGCGGCTTCGCCTTCGGCATGGGGCCAGAGCGCATCGCCATGTTGAAGTACGGCATCGATGATATCCGCTACTTCTTTTCCAACGATGTACGCTTTTTGGAGAGAATTGGCTAGCAATAAACGGAGAAAATCATGTTAGTACCTCTTTCGTGGTTGAAAGAATATACCGATATTACCCTGCCAGTCGATAAACTGGCTGACCGCCTCTCGATGGCTGGCATGGAGGTTGACGAGATTAAACGCACTGGCGATTGGTGGGACGCCGCGACGCTGGTGGTGGGCCAAGTGGTCTCGGTAAAGCAGCATCCCGATGCGGACCGCCTGACCCTGGTCGAGATCAACTATGGCGCGGGCGTCGAGCAGGTCGTGACTGGCGCACCTAACCTGTTCACCTATAAGGACGCTGAGCAGTTGCCTACCCTCAAGGTTGCCTTCGCCCGCAATGGTGCTATGCTGATTGACGCGCATAGCGAGGAGAATCCACGCCCGAAAAAGAAGCTCAAAGGCTCGAAAATCCGTGGCATCCCTTCTAACGGTATGGTGTGTTCTGAACGTGAACTTGGCATAAGTGAGGAGCACGAGGGCATTCTACTGCTGCCGGAGGATGCGCCTGTGGGCACGCCTCTACGCGATTATCTGGGCAATGAGGTACTTGATCTGTTCCTGACGCCCGATATGGCACGTTGTCTGAGTATGATCGGCGTGGCGCGTGAAGTCGCAGCGTTGACCAATGCAGCGCTGCACCTGCCCTCGGACGAGACCGTAAGTGCCGGGGGACACGAGGCGGCAAACTACGTGAACATAGAGATCGCCAACCCCGCTTTGTGTCATCGTTACATTGGTCTGATTATTACAGACGTACACATCGGCCCATCGCCAAATTGGATGCAAGAGCGTCTGCTACAAGCTGGGATGCGCCCGATCAACACTATCGTCGATATCACCAATTATGTGATGCTCGAATGGGGCCAGCCGCTACATGCCTTCGACTACGATGCCCTCAAGCAACGCGCAACCCGCTCCGGCCAGCAGCAACCGACGATCACCGTACGCACAGCCCAGCCCGGTGAGAAGATGACGACCCTCGACGCTATCGAACGCGAGCTAGACCCGTCTATGCTGATGATTACTGACACCCTGGGCAGCATTGCCGTGGCTGGCGTGATGGGCGGCACCGAAACCGAAGTCAGCGAGCACACACGAACGATCCTGCTGGAGTCAGCGACCTTCGAGAATATCAATAATCGGCGTACGGCCCAGAAGCTTAAGCTGCACAGCGAGGCCAGTCAGCGCTTCTCGCGCGGCATTCCCGCCACGCTCAACCTGATTGCGGCCAGACGCGCCGCTAGCCTGATGCGCGACTATGCTGGTGGCAAGATCGTGCCCGGCCTGATCGACAACTATCCAGTGCCCCAGGCCGAACGCGTGGTCTACACCACCGCCAGCGATGTGCGCCGCCTGCTTGGTATGACCGTCGATCTGGAAACCATCGCGGAGAATTTGCGGCGTCTGGACATCAGCAGCGAGATCATCCCGGCGCTCCCCGCTAGTCACGCGGACCTGGGCCATGCCGCACTCGGCTTGAATGTTGAGCCGGGCGAGCGGGTACTGCGTTGTGTCGCGCCCTGGCATCGCCTGGATATCCAACTCCCGGCTGATCTGTGCGAAGAGGTGGCGCGTATCATCGGCTACGAGCATATCGCGACGACACTGATGCGCGATGTCCTGCCGCCTGCACACGTCAACGACACGCTGCGTACAGAAGAACTGATGCGCGATGTCCTGACGAGCCTGGGCCTGATGGAGACGATCAACTACACCCTGACGACGCCTGAGCAGCACGATAAGCTGAATCGCGCGAAGCCAGGCACAGCCGAACGCGAGCAGCAGTTTATCACGTTGTTCAACCCGCTCAACATCAACCGCCGGTCCATGCGCCGTTCGATGCTGGTCAGCGCTCTGGAGAACGCGGCCTACAACCATCGTTACTCGCAGCGCCTAGCCACCTTCGAGATTGGCCGCGTCTACCTGCCCGAAAAGGGCGTGGACAAACGTCCATTGGAAGAGCATCGCCTGAGCATTCTGCTGACTGGCCCGCGTCGTCTAGCCAGCGTGCACAGCGATCCAGCCGGGGCCGAGCCGTTCGATTTCTTCGATGTCAAAGGCGTGCTGGAAACCCTGTTCACTCGCCTGGGCCTGACCAACAACGGGATTGAGTATGTGGCAGTTACCAACCAACCAGCGTTTGCTGCGATCTGCGCAGAAATTCGCATTCACGGCGCGATACAGGGCAGCATAGGCGAGATTCATCCTTTGGTGTTGCAGGCATTCGACATTCCTACTGAGGCCCGCGTCTACGTAGCCGATCTAGCGATTGCGCCTCTGGTCAAGCCGGGCTGGCGGCTCCAACCGATGAAACCGATCAGCGTGTATCAGCCGGTGGTCGAGGACTTGGCCTTCGTCGTCGGTGAAGAGGTCACGTCTGCCGCGCTCGAAACTGCGATGCGCAAGGCTGGCGGTGCACTGCTCACCAACGTGAAGCTCTTCGACATCTATCGTAGCCAGCCAATCCCGGCGGGCCACAAGTCCATGGCCTACCAACTCACCTATGAGAGTCCAGAAGGCAACCTAAGCGAGACCCGCGTGCAAGACCTGCGCACCCGCATCATTCGCCGTGTGAGCGATGCTGTAGGTGCGAGCTTGCGCGAATAAACTCCCGCCCCCTTGGTCCTCATGCCTGCCCCATCTCAGGGTAGGTATGAGGGCTACTGTCTCAGAGAAGCCACCAGTACACATTTATCATTTATCATCTTTCTAGTACAAATTTATCTTTTCTGACCTTTGTCGCAATCAGAAGACCGGTATAAGACACAGAAAAGATCTCTCCACGCGCTGAAATGACGTGTACACCACCTCTTGCCCAGCCTTCTTTCAGAAAAATCGCGTAAATCTTCGCGCAAGTGTCTCTCTGTAAAAAATACAATGGTATTGGTGTTTTTGCATACAAGAGAAGGGAATGGGCGCAGACGAAGGTACACGTCCAGAAAATCTGAGATGTCCACCCCAAAAATAGGTGTTGGGAGTCCTAAAGGAGATCATCAGAAGAGCCTTGCTCTATACTTCCCTTAGTGAGACGAGAAAATAGCATCCCATTGCAGAGGAGACCGATCATGAGCATTGTATTACCAGAGAGAGAGAAAGTTGCAGAGTATATGATGGTGCATGCGACCATGCCAGCACGCACGAAGGGAGAGCTAACACAGCACGAACAAATGCAGGTTCAAGAGCAGGAACATCTGTGGGAGCAAGGTCTGAACCCAGAAGTATTTGATACATTGGCACCCCTGGTGAGAAAGCAGTTCGGGAGCACGCGCACACGGCATAATGGGCGAGTAGATATGGAAACAGCGCATGTGCAAGCCAACGATCCCTCACGTTTGTATCGAGACGAGGTGGGACACGCTGATCTGTTGACCTCAGAAGAGGTGGTGCGTTTAGCCCAATGTATCGAAAGAGGGCGATCTGCGGCAATTCATGCGAGCCAGCCTGGGCAACGGGAACTGATCGAGGCTGGGGAACAAGCCAAAAATCGCCTGATCGAGGCCAATCTGCGCCTGGTCATCCACGTAGCCAGACGCTACAAGGGCTTCGAGATAGATTTGATGGATTTAATCCAAGAAGGCAATATAGGGCTAATGCATGCCGTTGATAAATATGACTATCGGAAAGGCTATAAATTCAGTACCTACGCCATCTGGTGGGTTCGTCAAGCCATCACGCGTGCCCTGACCGAACAGGCCCAAATGATCCGCGTGCCCCTCTACAAGATGGAGAAGATCAAGCGTTTGAGCAAGGCACGTCAAAGTCTGGAGCAACATCTGGGCAAAGAGCCAAGCCTGGAAGACCTAGCTGCACAGATGGAAGTCAGCGTAGAGCAGGTCATCGAGCTATTGGCGATGCTCAAAGCGCAAGACCCACTGAGCCTGGATGTGCGCCGACGCGTGGGCGAGGACGAGGTTCCCCTGAGCGATCTCCTGGAAGACGATCAGCTCAACTCGCCCGAACGCATTGTCATCGCACAAACCTTGGAGGTGCTGATCCGCGAACTACTCACCGCCCTAACACCCCGTGAGCGCTCGGTCATCCGCCTGCGCTACGGTCTGGCCGATGGGCACGACAATACACTGACTGAGGTGGGCCAGAAACTTGGATTGAGCCACGAAGCCGTGCGCCAAATCGAGTACCGCGCCCTCAAAAAGCTCGATCCACTCAGCCGCAAAAGAAAGTTGGAAGAATTTCTCGCATGAGTCACTTTGACGATGGGGATGAGAAAAACGCTTAGTAGTTCTCTTCTCACTGAACCGCCTCTGCTTCCCCCAGCAAAGGCGGCTTTTTCTTTGTAACATGCTTTTTAAACGGGGGTGAGGTGAGGTGAGAGCGTTACTGATTAGTACATTTACCTAATAGCGTTACTCTCCCAGAGTCAAACGAGTCTGAATAGGTAAAGCTTACTCTCAGTTGAAGGATTTATCTGTCACTATGGCACACCTGATATCGTTCGATACTCTAAAGCTGCTGCTAGGTGGCGGAGTCGCATTTCTGCTCACCTACCTCTTCACCTTTGGCGTGATCGCGCTCGCGCGTAAAGCGGGCTGGGTCGAAAAACCAGTCACAGGCAAGCTCCATACGAAGAGTATGCCGCGTCTGGGTGGTCTGGGCATGTATGCAGCCTTTCTTGTGGCTTCGCTGCTGCTCTACGCGCCATTTGTATTGCAACAACCGGCCACTGAGTATATTTTCGGTTATAAATATCCTAAAGAACTGGGATTTTACGTTCTCTTCCTGGTCGCGTCCGCCTTGATCGTCGGAGTACATGCCTATGACGATGTGCACCCCCTCAAGCCGCTGACCAAGCTTATCGCGCAAACGGTCGCGGTGCTGATTCTGATGGGGCCGGGACTACAGCATTTTCATGGCGTGCTCTTCTTCGGCATTCACAATCCCCTTCCCGGCGCAGCAATTGCCGAAAATCCTGCTCTGCCCTGGTACCAGGAGCCCGTGCTAACTCTGTTTATTCACCAGCCAATCGTCTCATTTATGGCCATCCCGGCGGTGCTCTTCACCTGGTTCTGGATGGTGGGTATGATGAACGCGGTCAACTTTATCGACGGTATCGACGGTTTGGCGGCTGGTACGGTGGCTATCGCGGGCATCTTTATGGCCATCATTAGCTGGATGCTCGGTCAGGAGACTGTGGCTCTGCTCGCGGCGATCTTCACAGGCGCGGTAGCTGGTTTTCTACCGCACAACTGGAGTCCCGCACGCATCTGGATGGGCGATAGTGGCTCAACCTTCCTGGGGATCGGCCTGGCTACGCTCGCGGTCATTGGCGGGGCTAAATTTGCCCTGGTGCTGATCGTGCTGGGTATTCCCATCCTGGATATCGCCTGGGTCGCTTTCAACCGCATCCGGCGCGGCCAGAACCCCATGCAGCGCGACGAACTACCCCTCTACGCACGCCAAACCCACCTGCACTATCGGTTACTCCTCGGCGGACTAAGCATGCGCCAGGTCTGCCTAGTTCTCTATGCCTCAACCCTCCTCCTGGGCACGTGCGCACTCTTCCTCCACTCAGTATATAAAATCCTGGGGATCGTGCTGGCCGTGGTCCTCATGGCCTCGCTCCTCACCTGGAGTACACGTCTCCAAATCAAACGCGAAGAACGCTTGAAGCGCGAAGAGCTTGCGAAACGCGATATTGCCTAGTAACTTCGTTCTCATAAAATGAGTTTTATGTCAAATGGTGGTGAGATGGTGCAAGATTGTATTTTCAGATAATCTTGCACCATCTCACCACCATTTTGTGAGAAGAAGGCACGAGCGTAAGATATAATGGACACTGGAAACTTACAGCGAATGTGTCTTCTATACGCGTGTTTTGAAATGTGCTCTAGCACCAAGGGAGGTCTAGCATGGACTACGATATTGCGATCCAAGTATTTTTCCAACCAACACCCGCGAACACACCCACACCTCATCCAGTCGCGCACGCTCGCCCAGCGCGGCGCTTGCGTGACGCCTGCGAGCCACTGGCTATGCACCCCGTCTGGGCGCGTCTGACCAACGAGCGACTGGCCGCGCTTGGCCTCAACTTCCTCACCAGTTATGTCTGGGGACGTGCCTCAGCGCTGGGTGAGCCGCCTGCCTCGCTGGTCGCAGCAGCCTTCGCCGCCTTCGAGCCTGGTCTTGTCACAGGCGTCTACGAGGAGGGTCATAGCAAGCTTGGACGCGCTGAACTGCTGGCCGTGCGCGATGAGGCCACAACTACTAGCCTGCAACAGATTCTTGGTCACGCCGACCTGAGCTTTGCCGTGGCTACTCTGCGCCGAGGTCTAGCGGCAGCCGATGGCACTGGTCGCGCCCTCTTCGCGGGTCTGCAAGCTCGTCCCTGGCCCGACGCGCCCGCCGGACAACTCTGGCGTGCCTGCGAGATGGTGCGTGAGCATCGTGGCGACAGCCATATTGCAGCGTATATCACCGCAGGCTTCAATCCTGTGCAAATGAATATTCTCACGGAACTCTTCGTTGGCATGCCCCTTGGCCCATACACATCCTCGCGTGGCTGGAGTCCCGCTACCATCGCCGCCAACGTCGCACACCTGCAAGCCGCTGGCTTCATCGACGGCGAGACGCTCACAGCCGCCGGGCTGCATGTACGCGAGGAGATCGAGGAGCACACCGACACTATGGAGCAACCTCTGATCGATGCGATTGGCAGCGACCTTGAGCAGTTACTTACGCAACTCAATCAATGGTCGGCAGCCTGCATCGCAGCGGGTGCGTTCCCACCTGATGAGATGAAACGCGCTGCGGGATAGTAGGCAAGGAGGGCAGGTCTGGCACAATTTTCACAAAAATCATGCCAGACCCGTCCTCCTTGTTTATCACTCACGCAATCCAAACCCTCGCGTAACTACCACCACCTGTAGAACTGCTTACGGAACTACTACCGGAGACGATGTACTTGCTATCGGGCGACCAGGCTAGCGAGAGCACAAAGCCGCCCTGCTGTGTGAATGTATAGAGTAGAGTGCCCGTAGTCGCATCCCAGATAGCTATATTATCCCCGCCGTTACCACTGGCGATCTCTTTGCCATCAGGCGACCAGACCAGTGGGCCGTCAACGGAACCAGTATAGCTCGCGATTTGTGTCTTCGTCGTTACGTTCCAAACCTCAACAAAAGGATTGCCATCCTTGCCGCTCCCGTTATTCGTAGAGAATGCTATAACCATACCGCTAGGTGCCCACGCGGCGTAACCCTGGCCATTCGTCTGCTGCTGAAAGATCACCTGTCCGGTGTGAGCATTCCAGACTTGGACTGCGCCATTCGCATTGGCTGACGCGATGTATTTGCTATCCGACGACCAGGAAACCGACTTGGTTGGGGCACCGTCTCGAAAGCGGTAGACCACCGCGCCAGTGCTGGGATTCCACACCACGTCATTGCGTCCAAAGGTAGTGACCAC
>JBDTBU010000297.1:0-6044 GCA_039923935.1 Ktedonobacteraceae bacterium
ACAAGAGTGGGAAGACCTCCATACTACTGCCACTTTTTTTGCTGTATACGGACAAAAACCTATCTAAATCGAGAAGTGCGCGAGGCAACAGGGCGCGGATCAATAGCGTTTAATATACATCAAGCGAAGAGCAGTTGACGCTGTTGATCCGCGCCCTGGGGTGGGGCGGTGGTTCTGTCGGATTTGCACGCAACTCGTTCGCGCATAATAAACCCGACCATGCTTATTTTGCACGCCGGATGGCTGCTATTGGATCAAGGCGTGATGCTCGTATTGCCGGATAAAGGCCAAAGATGAGGCCCACACAGGCTGAAACCGCAAACGGCAAGATAAGAGTTGTCGGTGTGACCACAAGCGGAACACCGCTCCCGCCACCTCCTGCTGCTATTGCTGAGATAATCACTCCTACCATTAACCAGCCAATGAACAGCCCTAGCAACATACCAATCAAACCACCGATCAGGCATAAGATCAGCGCCTCGATGAGAAACTGGTTACGGATATCGCTCCGACGCGCTCCCACAGACATGCGAATGCCAATCTCACGTGTGCGTTCCGTCACCGAGACGAGCATGATATTGATAATGCCGATCCCGCCAACGGTGAGCGAGATGGCCGCAATGCCTGCTAGCAACGTGGCGATGGCTTGCGTGATCTGGCTCGCTTGCTGTAAAAGTTGCACAGAGGTATTTGTGGAGAAGTCATCGGGCGTGCTACGCGCGATAAAGTGCTTTTGCTCAAGGGTCGCGGTGATTTCCTGGACCACCAGATTGACGTTGCTCTGGTCGTCCACTTCCAGATCAATCTCTCTCAGATAGGGCGAACTTGTGAAACGTATTTGCAGCGCTCTGAACGGAATGAAAATTGAATCATCGCTCGCACCGAAGCCGCTGCCGCCTTTCGGGGCTAAGACGCCTACCACGCGGAAGATTTGTGAGCCAATGCGAATCTGCTGACCAATCGGATTAGTGCCCGTTGTCCCAAAGAGATTTTGCGCTACAGTGTCACCAAGCACTGCGACGGGTTCGGCCTCTGCATCTTGCGCGGAACTGAACCATAACCCCTGGGCTACCTGCCAGTCTTCGATGCTCTGGATATCTGTGCTCGCTCCAACAATGCTTGTGCGCCAATTCTGGTTGCCATACACGACTTGCGTATTCAGTGATAGTTTAGGGCTGATGGCTGTCACATGCGACAGTTTACCTATGGACTGTAAATCACTGAGTGTAAGCGATGGATGTGCTTGCTTGATGCTTGGCCCACGTACGGTCCTTGACGGAGACCCCTGAACGAGAACCGTATTCGAGCCAAGGCCCGCTATCGCACCGCTAAAATACGCCCCTACCCCTTGTGCCAGGGTAATCGCACCAATCACGGCGGCAATGCCAATCACGATGCCCAGCACTGTCAGGAAAGAGCGCACACGATTTGCCAGGACAGACTCTACAGCGCTCCCAAAATTTGCACCCGCTAAACTCCGTTGGCTGCCTTTACCAACACGCATTTCCTGGAGGAGACGCCCCAAAGGAGTCTCTTCTGCTGGTAAAGCCGGAGGTGCTGGTCTGGGTACTACTTGACCCACTTGTGGTCGTGTTGAACTGCTCACTGTTAATAAGCTCCTTGCTAGTCATCGGCGCGTATGGCTACGATAGGATCGAGGCGTGCTGCCAGGATGGCCGGGTAAATTCCAAAGACGAGGGCAATACCCGCTGAAACGGCAAACGGCAAGATAAGTGTGACTGGTGTGACGACAAACGGCAATTGACTGACTCTCGTCACGAGCGATCCAATCAGCAAACCCAGACCCAGGCCGACCACACCGCCAACCAAGCATAACACGAGCGCCTCGATCATAAATTGGTTGAGGATATCACGCCGTCGCGCACCGATAGCCATGCGAATACCAATTTCCCAGGTGCGTTCCGTGACCGAAACGAGCATAATATTCATAATGCCGATGCCTCCAACCGTCAGCGAGATAGCGGCAATGCCTACGAGCAGAAACGTTAAAATCTGCGTGAACTGCCCCACTCTTTGCAAAATCTGCGTAAAGGTCTGGATCGTGAAGTCATCTGCATTGACGTTCTGGATATGATGGTTTTGTTGCAAGGTAGCGCTAATTGCCGATGCTGCCTGAGTAACATTTTCCGCACTATCAGCTTGGACCAGGATTTGATCGATATTCGGCGTATTCTTCAGGCGGATTTGCGCGGCACTGACTGGGATGATAACCACATCGTCCTGGGCGAAGCTGCCCCCTTGCGGTGCTAATACCCCTACGACGCGGAAAATTTGGTTGCGGATGCGGATATTCTGGCCGATGGGGTTGCTGCCTGAAGCATCGAAGAGGCTATGCCAGACAGTATCGCCGAGCAACGCGACGGGTGTACCATTGGCCTGATCGTCCGCGCTGAACCAGGAACCTTGCGCGAGCTGCCAGTTTTGCATCGCTTGCAGGCTTGTGGTTGCTCCTTCGATCTGAGTGGTCCAGTGCTGGTTTCCATAAACCACCTGGCTGCTCGTCACGATGAGGGGGCTGACGCCTACCACATGTGGCAGCGGCGCGAGCGATTGGGCATCCTGCAAGGTGAGTGAACTGCTCGTACCAGTCCCTTGGGAAACGCCGCCACCCTTGGCTGCACCGGGGGAGACGATAATAGTATTGCCTAGCCCGGATATCTGGTTACTGACCTGCGCGTTCGCACCTTGTGTCAGCGTGAGCGCGGCGATTACGGCTGCTACGCCAACAAAGATACCCAATGCGGTCAAAAATGAACGCATACGGTTCATCCAGAGAGCTTCTACTGCGCTCTCAAAATTTGCAGAAACCATGCTGACCGAGCGTTGTCCACGTTGCCGCTCGCGCAATTCCACCAGCATGCTCGCCAAGGGCGTATGCTGGGCTTGTTCTGACGGGATTAGCTCTGCTGGTAGTTCTGACGATTGTGTTGTACGACTCACCCTGGCTCCTCCTCAACCACTGTTGTGCTCTCAGTTGGAGATGTGTCTTGTCTGGTTAACGCCTCCCATTCTTGCTGAGCCGAGCGCGGGACAAGCACCGGTTCATCACGGACAATTTGACCATCCAAAAACCCCACCTGGCGCTTGGCATACGCTGCGATATTCGCGTCATGCGTGACAAGCACGATAGTCAGTCCTTGCTCGTTCAAGGCTTGCAAGACGCCCATAATCTCTATGCTGGTGTGACTATCCAGGTTGCCGGTGGGTTCGTCTGCCAGCAGCAACGACGGCCCGTTGACAAGGGCGCGTGCAATGGCGACACGCTGCTGTTGGCCCCCGGAAAGTTCCGAAGGCTTGTGGTCCAGACGCCCACCTAGTCCGACGAGGTGCAAGACCTTGCGGGCACGGCGCTCGCGTTCACGTCGAGGCAGGCCCGCGTATACCATCGGCAGAGCCACATTTCTGACGGCAGTTGCTCGGCCAAGCAAGTTAAAGCCCTGAAAGACAAAGCCAAGTAACTGGTTGCGCATGCGAGCAAGCTGATCGTTTGATAAGCTGCTGACCAGCTTGCCTGCTAACCAATATTCGCCCGATGTTGGACGGTCCAGGCAACCCAGCAGGTTCATAAAGGTTGATTTACCCGAACCCGATGGTCCCATAATCGCCACAAATTCGCCGGGATAGACCTCTAATGAGACGCCGCGCAACGCTTGCACACGTGTTTTCCCACCCAGAACATAGGTCTTTATCAGGTCGCGCACAACAATATCTGGCGCAGATGTACCAGGAACAGTGATAGCCATACAAACAATTCCTCAATCTCAAATCAATACACGAAACCCTGGAGCTGAATACCCGCATGTAGAGCCAGCGCTCGCCTCCGGCTCGTTCCCCATCGCTCGTTCTATGCCCCATGCACCCGTATGTAGAGCCGGTTCATGCCCCCGCTGAATTTGTTCCTGCAATAAACGTGTCACCGAGCGAGAGACCTTGCAAGACTTCATAGGACGATCCGTCGGTCAAGCCTAATACTACTGCTTTCACAACAAACTGCTGCCCTGACTTCTCAATCACAAACGCGGGAATCGGGCCTTCCGACACAAGCTCAGGAGTCGAAGCTTCAAGCTTGTTGAGCATCTGGCGGGCCTGGTTCAGCGCGGATGTTGCGTCCCGTGAGCTAATGAGTTGAGGTGCGCTGCTTGTGCTAATGCCGCTGCTAGCTAGACGTGCGAAATTCACCGCATTCACCGGAATTTGCAGAACATTCGTGTGTTGAATGGCGTTAATCGTCACGTTGGCCGTCATGCTGGGGAGCAGGTGTGCGCCCTTCAAGCTCTGTGGATCAACCTCGATACTCACTGGATAGGTCACGACGTTTGAAATGAGTTGTCCAATTGGCGGGATGGCGCTGACCGTACCGGTGAACTGCTGGCTACTATAGGCATCAACGGTGAACGACGCGGTTTCCCCCACCTGCAAATGTGCGGTATCAGCTTCGTTCACATTGGCCTGCACCTGCAACGCTGACAGGTCAACGATCTGGATGAACGCGCCACCAGCCGTCGTACCCGCCGTACTGCCAGTCGCGGAAGCGCCGGGTGTGCCACCAACCGTCCCATTGATGATTGTCACGGTTCCATCATGTGGGGCTGTAAGAGTGGCATTATTCAAGTTATCCTGTGCTTGAACCAGTTGTGCCTGGGCACTGTTTAACTGTGATTGTGCTGTGGTAATCTGACCCTGCCCTGAATTCCCACTCACGCTTATGCCAGCCCGTGCTGTATTGAGCTGGCTCTGGGCTGCGTTAACTTGGTTTTGAGCGGCAGTGTTGTTAGTAGCCCCGTTGGCCTTGGCCTGGGCTAGCGTAGCCTGAGCCGTATTTACCTGCGCCTGAGCTGTTGCAATGCTGGTATTGGCCTGCGCTACACTCTGATTAAACGCGTCCAAAGCCTGCTGACAGGTAGGGGTGAGCGGAGTCGGACACTGCTGATTCGCTCCCTTTATAGTGGTATAGGTGTCATTTGCCGACTGGATCTGTGCATTGGCCGTATTCGTCACTTGTGTCAGGTTCGTTTGCGCGTTCGTAAGGGCGGTTTGTGCGGAGTCTATGTTCGTTTGCGATTGAGCTTGCACCTGGCTCTGGTTCGTTTTTGCATCGTTGAGTGCAGTTTGTGCCGCGTTCACATTCGCATTGGACTGGCCCTGGGAACTGCCCGCCGAGGCTGTAGCGGTATTCAGGGCGGCTTGTGCGTTGCTGACGGCTGTCTGGGCTTGGTTGACAGCATCCTGAAGCAGTGTCGTATCGAGCTGAGCAAGTACTTGGCCCTGGGTGACTTTCTGCCCAATCTTGACAGCAATGGCATCGATTTTGCCGCCCTGACCGCTAAATATCAGATTATATGTTCCGCTCTGCACAGGTCCAGTAGCACTGACGGTGATTGTCAGATTGCCCTGTGTGACCTGTTGAGATTGGTACGTCACGCGTGGCCTGCGGTGGGTTACGTTGAAGACAAAGCCGCCCAGCAAGACGACGAGCAAAATCACCACGATAATGCTTATCCCCTTGCGCCGTCTCCACCAGGGTGTGAGCGAGCCACCGTAAGCGTCATCAGCCGCGCCATGCTCGTTAAAAACAGGCAAATTGAGCAATTGATGCGAGGGTGGCTGCGTAAAAATCTGATCCGTTGTACTGGTTGTACTTCCTTGTTCCTGTGACATACAGAGACGTTCTCCTATGATCTATTTTTATACATCAGGACATTCTAAGATGTTCTGCCTGCGTTGCATGTTTTAAAAGAATATAAATACGTCATTGCTAGTATACTGCTAATTGTCTAGCAATGCCAAGAGCAAATGTAAAAAGGCTCTCCATCCCCAGCACTACGAGATCTTACAGAGACCGGGCTTGAAAGCTTGCGCATTCATGCCGGGGATGAAAAGGCCGCGCCCGCAGGCGGAATATGCTTGACATAATCTGCTATTGCGTTTTGATCCGTAGACGAAAACTTGGGTTATAGCTTTTATCGCAACTGCTGCACGAAACTGCCTGCGAATAGCGGCGTGTGCGTGGATATTCTTTGCTA
>JBDTBU010000298.1:0-26173 GCA_039923935.1 Ktedonobacteraceae bacterium
AACAAGCACCCGCCTTCGCCAATCATACGTTAGATATTACCGAACAAGAAACATCCCTGATTGCCAAGCAACGACCCCAGCCAGGGCAAGCGAGCGGCCTCTGTGTCTTACGGAGCGGGCATCTGGCCGGACGCAGTTTCTTGTTGGACCGTGCTCAAATCACTGTAGGCCGAGGGGCGGAGAGCGATATCGTGATCGACGATGCCTCTATTGCACGCCGCCATGTGCAGTTCTCGCGTCAAACCGGGGGAGATTATGTGCAAGACCTAGCCAGCTACACCGGCAGTCAGGTCAATGGGGAACCATTGCAAGCACCCCGGCTCCTGCGTATGGGCGATATCATCACATTGGGAAATGTGCGCCTGGAGTATCTACTTGTGCCCGACGCGCATACCACGTCCATAGCGTTCGCGGCTGTCGAACCGTCGCCGCTCAACCTGCCCAGAGCGTTGCGCCTGCCCAGCAAGCTTATCGACTGACATTCACAAACCAATGCGAGCGTTAGCGAGTGCTTGGAGAGAGAGTATGGGCCGACCATGACCGGGATAGAGATAGTGCACCTGCAATGTGCGTAGGGTGTGTAGGGTCGCTTCCAATTGGTGGTAGCTCGTGTCACGACGCACCAACATAGCCCCTCCTTCTACCGCGATAAGCGTGTCGCCACAGAGCAACTCATAGCTAAAGGGGTTATAGAGGCAGAGACTTTCGGGTGTATGCCCAGGACTGGCAATGACGCGCCAATCGGGATGGTTGGGCAAGCCCACCACGTCATCCAGCCAGAGATCGACCAACTGCATCTGGCGTTTATACTGCGGGCTAAATAGGTCCAGATGATGCACAATACCGGGCTTACTGCGCGTATTCAGTGTCCGTGCCAGGATACTGTTCAACGTGAGGGCCAGCGCACCCTCAACCTGGAGATCTTCGCCGTGCCACTTGCGCACCAAATACTGAGCGATCACCGAGGCTGCGACTGGCGCGTGACACACCCGACGCAGTTCCGCGACCCCAGCGGTATGATCCGGGTGCAGATGCGTCAACACAATCAGATCAATATCCCTAGGCGAGCGGTGCAAAAAGCGTTGCAGGTATTCCAGCATCAGACGTGTGTTGAGAATAGAACCGGGGTCAACTACAATCAAGCGGCCATCGTCGATAACATACGTATTTAGTAGCGAAAAACGGTCAGTCACAGCGTGAACATGACGCGGCCTCTGGTAAAGTGGCGGCAAAGAGGGTATCTTTTCAAGTATGATATCCAACGGCTGGCCCTCCACAATGTACTAAAAACACAAATCCTTATCGATTAACATTCATCGTACCACTAATCGTCAAGAAGAAGAGCATCCAAACTGGCCCCGTGACGATTACTTTTTTAAAAACAGTATGGTACAATAGGGTTGTGGTTTTGAATAAGGTACGTTGTGTCCAAGCCCCGGTTTCGCTTCGCCATCGGTATCGAGGAAACACCTGCCTGACTATTCAAGCACATCACCATTGTTGTGTTGGGCGAAGCGAACAGATACCAAAAAGGAAGAAGACCCATGATGTCCTACGAGGGATACCAGGACCGTATCCTGACCTGCCGCGATTGTGGCCAAGAATTTACTTTCACATCCGGCGAGCAGGAATTTTTTGCTACCAAAGGTTTAACCAACGCCCCTAGCCGTTGCCCTGAGTGCCGCAAGGCCCGCCGCAATGGCCCATCCTCCAACAACCAGCGCCCGCGTGGCGGCTCTGGCGAACGCGAACAGTACGATGCGATCTGCGCTACCTGCGGTAAGCCTACGACGGTTCCTTTTATCCCGCGCGAAGATCGCCCAGTCTATTGTAGCGATTGCTTCCAGGAACAGCGCGCGTCCCGCCCATCTTATAACAGCGGTGGCAACGGCTACAACAGCGGTGGTGGCAACGGCTACAACAGCGGTGGTAGCAACGGCTACAACAGCGGTGGTGGCAACGGCTACAACAGCGGCGGTGGTGGCAGCGGCTACAACAGCGGTGGTGGTGGTTACAACAGCGGCGGTGGTGGTTATGACAGCGGTGGTGGCCGCAGCGGTGATCGCGGTAGCCGTGGTGGTGATCGGCGTGATCGGAACACGAACCGGGATCGTTGGTGACGACTCCCCACGGCTACAAGCCGGGGGCTTCTGGAATGACGCTGCCTGCTCGTCCACAGGCGTACAAACCTTCGGCTAAGATATTGAGGCTCCCATTGTGGTCCCGATGAATCACCAGGCCACAATGGGGACACTCGTAGACTCGTACGGATAGTGGCATCGGTTGGCGATGCCCACAGGCTGAACAAGTTTGCGACGTATAGGCCGGATTCACCCGTACCACTTCTCTGCCAGCCTCTTCCGCTTTCCAGAGCAGGTACGTGAAAAACCGCGACTACGACACATCGGCAATACTTAAGGAACGCGCTCTTCATCTCCATGGATGAATCACAGGGCTTTCGGGCACGGACATGGTAAAACACACGAAGAGAGGCGGCTCTGGCCATCTCTCTTTTTTGTGATCTTCACCCCTAAAACTATGGTATACTATTGGCATCATCCTCGTACTATTCTGGAGGTTTTATTTCATGTCACAAAGCCCGGCCAACCAAGCATGGCCTGAGTATTCTTTTATCGTCCCACAAGTCTATACACGGGCTGGTGTGCGCCTGGTGGGTCTGGGCAACTATGCCCCGTCAGGGACGATTACCAACGAGTTTTTTGCCTTTATCTCTACCAAACTGGGCGATCCCCGTAGCGCCGAAGATCTGGAACGCGTCACTGGACTGACGACACGCCACGTACGCGCCAGCACGATGGATCTCTGCCGCCAAATGGCTGGCGCGGATGCCCCTGGCTTGATCGACGGCGGTGGGCCAGCAGATGAGACGCTGGTCGATATGGCCGTGGTCGCAGCACGCCGCGCCCTGGCTAGTTCTGGCCGCTCTCTTTCCGAGATCGATACCATCATCGGAGCCTCTTCTTCAGACAACGATGCTTTCCCAACAGTAGCCGCTCAGGTGGCGACCCGCCTGGGCCTTGGTCCGATCCGCGCAACCATGCTGAAGGGTGCCTGTGCCTGTCAAACCGAGGCGTTCCAGATCTGCGCAGAGATCTTGACGGCCAGTACAGCGAAACTGGTCCTTTTGGTGACTGCTGAGGGACTCTTGCCCAATATTATGAATGTCCTGGACTGGAAAACTAGCTCGCTCTTTGGCGAGGGTGCGGCAGCATACGTGCTCGAACGCAGCGACGAAATGACCTATGCGATCAACGGCGCTGATGCCCGGCAAGGGCCAGCCCTCTTGTACCAAACGCCTCTGCGCAAAGATGTCGTGGAAATGGCCGAGGTTGATCTGCATATGCGCAAACTCTTCCAGGCGGGCCAGGGAGTCGAACTGAATAAAATCCTGGCTCAGTACCACATCGGCTACACCAAAATGAATGGTCGCGAAGTCTTCCGCGAGGCTCCCCGCGCCATGGCCGAGTCGTTGGATGCGGTCTGTCGTCACGCTGGCCTGAGCCATGACGATCTGGCGTTTATCATCCCGCACCAAGCCAATTCGCGCATCACACGTCGCCTGGGCGATTTGCTAGTCCACGACTTTGGCTGGCCAGCCTCAACCATGGAGAAGCTAGTGGATAACTTCCGCTACTATGGCAACCTCTCCAACGCCAGCATCGCCACTGCGCTCGTCGAACTGATCCGCCAGCGCAAGATTCACGAGGGCCAGTGGATGGCTCTGCCCGCAGTCGGAGGCGGCATGAACTATGGCTGCTGGCTGCTGCGCTTCCACGAGTTCAAAAATATGGACGCAGTTTATCAGCCTGAGATGTAGGTATTTTCCACCCTAAGCACATTCGTATGGCCTGACAACAATTGCATTGTTGCCAGGCCATACGAATGTGCTTAGGACTATCCATCCCGCCCGCTCCCACCACTTCCATCCCGTCCCCCCCTATGACCACCATCGTCTCCACTTGGAGTTGGGGTACCGCTGTTCTGTGTGGTGATCGTGAGCACGGCAGTTTGAGCTGCTGTGTGATCCTGGTTCAGGATACCCAGAGACTGGGGTGTGGGCAACTGCGCCGACCAGGGGATGGTTATCGCATAGCCTCCATCCTGCAAAACGCCGTTCACTGAGATCTCCAGATTATCCATGAATAAGTGCGCTCCTGGCAGGATACCGCTTCCACGGAGAACCACCACTGCCTGGCTTTTGGAGGCTGTCAGGGTGAACAGTGCACTCTGCACCACAGGCACCATTGCCCCCACATTCCCTAATTCTGTCGTCGTGAGTACGCGCTCTGGCAGCGCCAAGCCCAGGAGGAACTGATAGAGCATCTTGCGTGTATCCGTTTTGACCTCCGTCAACTCTTGCGCTGCCCGCTGCCCACCAGACCCAGCAGGCACTGCTTCTACCTCCTGAGCACAAGCAATAATTTGTTGATCCAGCTTGGTCAATTCCTGGCGATAGATCTGGGCATGTGCGGGATCAGCAAGGCTGGCGAGCACATGCAGTTGCGTACGCACTTCCTGCTCTGTCAACTCGACCTGAGTGGTTGCAACGGGAACGGTCTTCTGTGGGAGAGGCAGCGATCTCATCACCAAGGCTCCGGCTCCCAAGCACAACACAAGCAGACACAAGCAGGCGACGAGAGCGGCACGCGTACGTGTCATTGCCGGCTTGATTGGGGCAATCCAGTACCCTCGGTCCCGGTGCTCTTGCTTCCTTGTTTGGCCTAATTGGATCTGTTGGGCAGCAGATGCCAGCAAATGCTCCTCCAGGAGATCGGCAAACCCGGCATCCACTTGCATTGGCGTGGCTCTTTGTAAACTACGGGCCAGGGTGACGAGTGGCTCAAACTCTTGCTCATCGGCAGAGAGGGCAGGGGACGGCAGTCGGTCCTTGTTCTGTCCAGCACGATGAGCACGATAGTGTTCGAGTTGCTCATAGAAATGATCGGGAAGCAACCTCATCGTATCTTCTCCTTCTACTGAAGTCGTTGGTGGGCGACGACTTGATGCTTCAAAAAACGCTGTAAACTCTGTAATGCCCGAAATTGGAGCGATTTAATCGCAGTATCCGTCTTATCCAACATTTTCGCCACAGTCGCTACATCATATCCCAAGATCAACCGCAAGATCAGCACCTGGCGCTGCTCTTCGGTCAATCGATTCATAGCCTCTACGACTGCACTCCATTCATCGCGTGCCACCAACCAATCCAACGGGTCAGAGCACGCTTCGTTGGAAGGCAATCGGCTCATCATTGCCTCCTGCGCCTCCAGGTCAAGTGCATCGAAAGACTGCATAAGCGGCTGCCTTGCTCGCTTTCGATAATATCCGGCCACGGCGATCCTGGCAATCTGCAAAAGCCAACAGGCAAAACCAGCTTCTTCATTGCTGCGCAAACTGCGAATGCCTTCGAGCATCTTCAGAAAAACCTCAGATGTCAGATCTTCCGCCGTGTCACGATCAGGAACACGGGCAGCGATGTAGCCAAAGATGCCCGGAAGGAACTGGCGATACAGTGCACTTAACCCTTCAGCATCGCCACAACGGGCCCGTTGTAAGATCTTTCCAAACGCAGGAGTGGCCTGTCCTGACTTCTCCTGCCGATCATAAGCGATTCTTCCTGAAATACTTTGCTGAAGAACCATGATCTTCCTTCCTGGCTCTGCTCACGCCGATCTTAGCTGCGAGAGGAAAGGCCGATGTCTATTACTGTACCTATCTGTCAGCTTTGGAGCACCAGGCACTCTTGCTTTCAAGCATACTAAATAGCCCTTTCTTTATAAGTTGTCAGCAAGGGCTTTTTGGTTGCGGGTGATGTGAGCAATATGCTGATTGCTGATTTTTCAGGTAACAGGCCCACTAAAAAACTGCCAAATGAAATCTTTTCAGCACATTGCTCACATCACCCGCAACCAAAAAGCACCTATGAGCAACTATATATGTGAGGGGGAAGGATGGGAAGGATAGTATTGTAACAAAGAGAAGAGGACATCCCCTCACCCGAAGGAAAAAGAGAGGCGCATGAGCTTAACCGGAACGTTTGCGCCCACCCGGTTTGCTCATCATTTCCCTCTCACCTAAAGAAAAAAGAGTGACGTATGAGCTTGATCGGAATGTCCGCACCCAGCGTTTTGCTCTTTTTTCCAAGCAGAGAGTGAGCGACTGAAGACTCTCACTCTCTGACTTTCCCCGCGCCCACGGGAAGATTACAAAATGAGTGTAAGAGCAGTGTGCGTTGTGTATCCCCGGAAACGATACACAACGCACACTGCTCTTACACCAAACTTCTCTCGTACGTATAAAAAATAGACCCATTCCACTCATATTCAGCGCCAGTAAAAGCATCGCGCACCATCATCAGGTCCGGCACAGCGGCCCGCACCTGCGCTAAGCCCAGTTCGGGCAAGATACGGCGCAGAGCGTACGAGATCAGGCTGACCGACTCGGTGGTCCCATCGATATAGCCAATAAACAGGTGGCGATCTGCTTCCTCTCCACGCGGCTCAACGATAGCCAATCCGTCCAGACGTTCCCAGCGATGTAACACATAGACCTGCCCAGCCTGGATCTTGGACTTCAAGAGCGTATCAGAGATGCTACAAGCGGTAAAACCAGCGTAATACAGACCACCCACAGAGGGAAAAATGTTGGAGACATTCAGATACGCAATGATCTCATCCAGATCAGCCAGGGTCGCGAGCACTGGCTGATCCAGGCCGTAGTTGTGCTGGGGTGTGCTGGTCACGGGCATGGCTATATACGGTGCGAAAACGCTCACACGGCGGCTATGCGACTGCTCAGCCATACTGATAGATGGCACATTCGTAGACTCGATCAGCAGGCGTACGACGGTGGCTCCTCTGCGCATAGCTTCCGCGCTCGCCTCCATACTCATCTGTTTGGCGATACCCTGCTTGCGGTACGCGGGATCGATGCGCATACCTTCCTGCCACGCCTCGGTTTCATTGAGCATCTGCATGTGAAGCAAGCCCACTGGCTGATCTTCCACCAATGCCACCAGCAACAAGCCTGCTGGATTCTGCAACCACTCATCCCAAACGCGCTCGATATAATCGCCCCAGTCCCATGTATGCGCACAAAAGGCCAATACTGCCTCCCGATCTTCGGCACGCGCCTGGCGTATCACTACCTCTGGCATAGTTTCTCTCCTCCTGATCGTCGTTACACTTAAACGTCTCAATATCAGCAACCGTTTTCACTTACCGCAAATTGTGTTAGTATTATCCTGGAAAAATCCATCTTCCAAAAGCATAGAGCATTAGAGAGGTATTATGCAACCGCAAGAAGAACAGCCCACATTTCCACACGATCAACTGGACGATACGCAAGGGCAACAGCCGGGGAGCGACAGCAACGAGGTGGTAGAAGCTATTCAGCAAGAGGTGCAGAGTGCACGCCGCCCTCGGTATCAGATATTGCGCCAAGCGCGTGTTTTGCTACCGATCTACATTCTCCTGCTCACTCTGTTTGCCGCACTCGCCGTCTGGGTACATAGTCACCCTATTCTGGCAATAGATGTGACTATTACACGCGACTTTCAGGCAGATCGTTCGCCCTGGCTCAGCACATTGATGACCGCAGTCAGCTATTTAGGCAATACCGCCCTGGTCTTTGCCGCACTCGTCTGGCTCACGGCGGCCATTTTCTGGGTGCTGCGTTTACGTCTGGAAGCACTTATCATTGTGTGTGTCAGCACGACCAGCGAGCTACTCGATGTACTGCTCAAGCTCCTAGTTGCCCGTCCACGCCCAAGCGAGCCGCTTGTGAACATCCTGCAACACGCCAACGGTTTGAGCTTTCCCAGCGGGCATGTGATGGCCTATGTGGCTTACTGGGGACTGCTCTTTAGTTTTGGTATCCTGCTCTTTAACCAACAACGCTGGTGGCGTACCGCGCTGCTGATCGTTGCTGGGTTATTTGTAATCCTGGTTGGTCCCTCGCGCATCTATCTGGGCGACCATTGGGCGAGTGACGTACTGGGAGCCTATGTGATTGGGGGTTTGTGGTTATGGTTGTGGCTGTGGATCTATACAAAGCTCAAAGAACGAGGCGTGCTAGCTATCCGTGCACGCCCCGCTTAAAAAACATTATGCAGCTTTCGGGCGGTTGACCAACGCCACGACGATGCCCAGGGCTGCAAGCACAAAGCTGGCGATGGCATGCTTGCTATGGGCTGCTGAGCTTGTGATGATGTGGGGAATACCTGGAATCAGGAAGAAGATACCAAGCACAATCCCCACAATACAGAGGAGAATTCCACCGAAGAAAAGAGTCGATTTGTTCATAGGAATGTTCCCTTTCTTGCCACTACGTGACTTCTATTTGATCTATCAAAATAGGCCCAGCACCCAATGCGCCAGCGCCAATGTATGAGTAAGCCCTCCTCCAAGCTCTTGCGGGTCTGGGGAGGGCTTCCTTGCCAACTGCTGAGTAGTTAGGCAGCCTGGGTTTTGGGTTTCAGCACAAACGCACCGACCAGACCAGCGATGATCAGAACGATGCCAACGATCAAGCAGGTGAGGGCGCGAGCGGGATGATCGTGCTTCACAAACTGCCAGTAGACACCAAGTGCGAGAACGACAATGCCAACCACGGCAACGACGTAGGAGATTGTTTTTGTGTTCATGGAAAGTTTACCTCTTCTCAAATTGAAAATACCTGCCCTGGCTATTCCAGAGCACGTCTATTGTACCAGACGAATGACATTTTGCAATACCCATGCATAGATATAAATTAGCCATTTTGGGTAGGCTTTTTGTCGTTTGATACACTTTGCATTATCTTGATACAAATACCTATTTCTGCTGAATAATCGCTCAGGTACCTATTTAGCAACGTATTTCTTGTGTGGTGCAGCGGCTTTGATAGTGCACCACACAAGAAACAGCAGTGCTAGCTTGCGTGTAGGAAGAAGAGTACAACCAAGGCTACCAGACCGAAAACGCAGCAGTAGATGGCGAAAGGTGTCAGGCGACCTTTCTCAAAGTATTTAGTCAGGAATTTCGTACTTACAAAAGCTGCCACACCCGAAAGTACCACGCCAATGATGATCAGCATCCATGTATGCGCATTCTGCCCGAACAATTGTGGGATCTCTAGCAAACCGGCTGCCGCAATGAGCGGTGTGCCCAGCAAGAAAGAGAAACGCGCTGCGTCCTCATGTGAGAGGCGTACACCCAGGCCCGCGACCATCGTCGTGCCAGCCCGCGAGATACCTGGGATCAAGGCTAACGACTGCGCACACCCAACGATGAGCGCCTCTTTCCAACTGAGAGAGGAAAGGGGCCGGAAACTGGCCTCGCTCTCTTTGGCACTGGTAATCGCATATTTGGCCTCCGCACGGTGACGCAACGCCTCGCCCAGATAGAGGATCGCACCGTTGACTACCAGGAAGCCTGCGGTGAGGACTGGCGAGGCAAAGAGCTTCTTGAGCGGAGTTTCGAGCGTCACACCAAGAATACCCCCTGGAATACAGCCGATGATAATCAGCCAACCCACCCACTCTTCCGTGCCTTTGCTTATTTCTGCATTTTTAATACTGTTAAAGATCGTTCTGCATACCTGGAGCCAATCGCGCCAAAAATAAATCACCAAGGCGATACTTGTGCCAATGTGCAGCGCAGTCACCAATGGGAGGAAGCAGCTCTGCCCATCGCAACTGGTGTCGGTAGCAAAGCCTGGCGGGAAAAGCTGTGGCAACAGGCCGGGCAGAATCACCGTATGCCCCAAACTACTGACGGGAAACAGTTCCGTCACACCTTGCAATAAGGCCAGAAAAATGGTTTGCCAAATGTTGATATTCATAAAAATGAAACTCTCGCTTTATGTACTATAACCGCCTGCGCGGCAAAAAAAGGGAGGGGAGGCTGGGGCACAGCCCAAAACCCAGTCAAGGGAGCATCCCCTTGTATCCCCGCTATTGTGTCGGAGGATACTGCTGTTGCAATTGGAGAAATTTTGCGTACGTATCTGTGTACACATTATGCCCGTCCTTCTTGGACAGGAAGAAGTAGTAATTCGTCTGAGCTGGCGAGGCTGCGGCCAATAGAGCCTGTAAGCCTGGGCTAGAGATAGGTGTTGGCGGCCAACCTGGATGCTTGTACGTATTCCAGAGGCTACCAGGATCGATGTTGCCACCAGAATCATTCAACGGCCCCCAGTATTTTGCTGGCGGCGTATCGGTGTCGCGAGCATATTGCACCGTTGGGTCGGCGTTGAGGATACTTTTTGTCTCAGCATTTGGCTTTTCGATGCGGTTCCAGTAGACGCTGGCTACCAGCGGCATATCTGCCACAACTCTGCCTGCTTCACGCTGGATGATTGAGGCAAGAATCACCATTTGGTATTCGGTCAGCCCAATTTGCTTGGCCTTAGCCACGAGGTTATTATCCTTCTCCACCTGGGTAAATTTGTCCAGCATTATATCGATAACTTTTACAGCATCGGCGTTAACTGGAGCCTGATAGGTATCCGGGAAGAGCAGCCCTTCCATATTCTGCCCCTGGGGAATCTCTTGCAAGATGGGATAATTGGCCCGGTCAGGGAAGGTCTCTGGATGTTTGACGTAATCCAAAAATTTCTGCTTGTCAAAGCGCGTCAAGCCACTTTGACTGCCAGCATTGGCGATTTGTTCCAGGCGATAGCCCTCGATAACCACCAGTTGTTTCTCGTCTGGTTGCCCGTTCTGCAGTCTAGCAATGATCTGATCGATGGTCATACCTGGAGTGAGGATATAGACCCCAGCTTCCAGCGTCGTATCTAGACCCTTGATCCTGGCCCAGAGGCGAAACGCCAGAGCGTTGCGGATCAGTCCTTGCGTTTGCAAATCATCGGCAATCTGCTGGGTACTCTCTCCTTGCAGAATGCTCAAGGTTATCGTATGGTTCGAGGTGTTGGTTGGAGGTACAAAAATGGAGGTCGTAACCGACCAAGCGGACCAAATTGCTCCAAAAACGAGTAGTGCTATCAAAAAAACGGCGAGCATCGCGCCGCGTCCACGAGTTCTCATTCTGCATTATCCTCTATCACGTTTGACTGGCTCATCCTCTGCTGTACGTGCTGATCCAGATAGCCTTGCAGGATCACAGCCGCAGCCAGCGCGTCAATTTCGTGCGAGCTGCGCCGTTTGCGTTTGTGTCCACCTCGGCTTCCCTGGCTCTGGCGGCGCTCGCGTGGCTTCTGTCCTCGTTCCGCCAGCAAGCGCTCAGCTTCAACGGTTGACAATCGCTCATCCCAGAATACCACTGGAAGGGAAATATGTACTTTGAGACGTTCGGCAAAGGCCAGAATGCGCTCGGCCTGCGCGTGGATCTGTCCATCCAAACTGATAGGCAAACCGACAACCAGCCCTTCGGCCTCAGTCTCAGCAATCAATGCTTGTAAAGCTGCCCAGGTCTCCGCTTCATCGCGTGTGACACGTAGAGTTGTATAAGGCGAGGCCAGGAACCCGCTCGCGTCGCTGAGCGCGACACCGATTCTGACCGCGCCCACATCCAGGGCCATCAGGCGTGGCATACGCTACACTTCTCCATCTTTCTCAGATACCACTTATTGAAACGAAGCAGTACCGTATTTGTTTCGTTAGAGAACCATTGGGTATGCAGCCAGCCTATGGTCCATTTTTCACAGGTGGAGGCGGCGTTACCTGGATTGGTTTCAGTATAATCCGAATCCGTCCTGCTTGAAAGGGCAGGATCGAAAAGAATGACGGAAAAATGCTGATCTGCACGTCTTTTACCGTTGTCGATTTCGGGATGCCGATACCATTTTTGAGACCACTTGTCGCCTGGCTAAATCCCTGGTTGGTGATGGAGCTAGCAATAGCGTTGAGATCGAGTTGCGGAAGAAGCTCGCCGCTCGCATCGGCACTGATCGCCAGGATACTCCCATCCGGCGACGGCGTGCTCTGGACATTCGCGAGGGTGACTGGTAACTGCGTAGCCAACATTTTGGCTGGATGCAATTTCAACACCGTCGCGTTCAACTGTGCACCAGCCGCCGCCTGCACATCTACCGCTCGCGCAACCAATATGCTGACATGCAGGGTTAGCGTGCCAGAGAACGTTTTGTTGCTAGCCGGCTGCCCAACCTGGGGCGTTGCGCTCACCTGTTCCTCGTTGAGCAGACCACGACTAGCCAACACGTCGGGGACCAACTGTCCACGCACATCGCCAGTGTGGATCTGCGCATCTAACCACGCTTGCACCTCCTGCTGCACTTTCTGGTGCAGGGTTTTAGCTAGCGTCTGAAGATCGCGTTGGGTAGCTGCGGGCACAATAGCGGCCCCACCACCGCTGGTAGCTGCCTCGTTTGTGACGGTCAAGCTACTCGCGGTAACGGATGTTGGGCCGAGATGGCTGCTCTGCGCGATACTGCTCAAGCTGGCTGGTGGAATCACAGTGATTGTGTTCGTCGCTACGTTGCCACTTTCGCCCGTTTGTTGTGCAGTCACAGGTACAGAGGGCTGAGAACCACCCTGGGGCACCACTACCTCAGCTTCTGTAGCGAACTGGATACCGCTCGGTGTGGCGATGAATGTATTGGTAGGAATCGTCACATCTTTGTTGCCAGTATTGGTAAACGTGACGAAGCCCTGTCCTTGAGCGTTGCCCACCTTGGTTGTACCGCTGGCCGTACCCTGGCCGCTCGCCGAGAAATTCTGCGCCAGGACATGCGCTAGTGCTCTGTTCGGCACATTCGCCTGTGGGTTAACTGTGGCGTTTACATGCACACTTTGCGTATAGGGGCTGGCATCCAGGGAAATAGTCACAGTAGCGGCGGGCACAAAATAGAGTAAAGCCCCTGCCACCCCGATCAGCAGAATCAGGGCAGTGAAGAAGATGACCATACCCCTACTACTTCGCTGTGGTGCGCGTCGCGCTCTCATTTGCTGTGGCCTGCTCGACGGTATACTCTGTCGGTTGGATGACCGTTGCCCACCAGCAACCACACGCATACCTGCTCCCGCTTGCGACGCTGGTCGGATCGGCTGGGATGCTGGCTGAATCGGCTGCGACGCTGGCCGAATCGGCTGGGATGCTAGTCGGATCGGCTGGGATCTGCGCTGGCCCGCACCTGGGTTAGGCGATTGTGATGGGCGTTGGCTCGCGCCTGCACCGAACGATTGTGATGGGCGTTGGCCTGCACTAGGGCTAGGGTTGAACGATTGTGAAGGACGTTGGCCTCGGTCCAGTCCCCGCGAAGGGCGTGAAGGATTTGGAGCGCCTCGTGTCGGCTTGTCCGGGATTGCTAGCAGTTCATCATCATCGTCGAAACCCTGCGTATTAGGGCGTGGGGCACGTGGTGAACGACGTGCGCTGGGTCGGATCGGTCCACTGCCGGGGCGTGGACGGTCACTCTGCTGTTGCTGCCCGCCTAATTTGCTAGATGCCCGGTCTGAGCGGATTGCTGGCAGATCCCCCAGATCCCCCAGATCTTCGATCTCGCTCTCCATTACTTCCGTCGATCTGTCGGCAATATCCGACACGCCCTCTTCGACTTCTTCAAAGTGACTCGATGCAGCGTTCGCCCGTTGGCGCTGATTATTTTGGGCAGGCGCACCTTCTTTGGCTGCTTTCAGAATATCCTGAGCTGTTCGATAGTCTGCCTCATACGTGTTCTTGAACTCCGCACCATCATCCTCATCTCTGTGGGGCACCGAGGGACGCGTAGAAGGAGCAGCACGAACGCCAAAATCATAGGCTGGACCAAAACCCTCCTCTGGCTCATCGAAAAACGTAGCTGGGACGCTTTTCTGGCGCTGACTGGCCTCGGCTTCCCGGCTTCTCAGGCGTTCAAGCGTATCCTCATCCTCTTCGTAGCCTGGCCTGCCAGAGGCAGATGGACGAGTCATGGGCTTTTTGCTCGTCTGCGAAGTCAAACGCTGCCGCGTGTCTGGCTGCTGTGGAACTTGGCTGGCTGGTTCTCCACGACTGGAGCCTATACGCGAAGCACGGCTACCTCCCCTAGCATTAGCGGCTCCTGGCCGTGTGCCACCGCCCAAATGAGGTCGATTACTGGGTGCTTCCTGCTGCGTCTCCGCCACCTGAAAGCCTGCCGCTCTCGCCACAGCCCGCACCTGCCGATCCGGGCTGATTACCAACAGTTCTTTGCCCAATTCGCGCATACGTGCATGAATCAGTCGCCAACCAACATGACTGCGCAACTGCGTCTGGGCTGGAATGACCAAAATGATCCGACGGGCCTGCGTTTTCTCCAGGCGTTCCCGCACGCTGGTTAACTCTTCCTCAGGACCGAGTAAGATTGTTTGCTCGTCGCCCATATGCCCTCTCCCCTTTTAACTCTTTTTGCACGAAGTATTGCTCTCTACCAGAGAAAAGCCAGTATTTAGATATGCATCGTATGAATGACTTGATAGAGTACTCTCTCCAGAACGCTATCCTCATTTTGAAGCTCGATAGCTTGGTAAGCCAGCGCCATAGGTGTAATGTCCTGCGCGTTTTTCAGAAGATGGTGAGGGTCAGAGATGCTCGTCACCATCTCAGGCAAAATTGTCTGAATTATCGGTTGGTACGCAAAAGGCAGCCGTTCGGTCCAGGGAAAACTCGCCAGTTTCTCTGAAAGATCGGGCAGACCTGAACCCCCGCCGACCAAATAGACGGCTGGCGGCAAAAGTTCCCCTTTAGCCAATTCCTCGACCAATAACTCCACACTATCCATCCAGGTTTGGGCTTCTGAAGCAAAGATCTGCTGTATCTCATCCTTCTCAGACCCTTTGACGGTGCCCATACTATAGTTATATTTCAACTTCTCAGCATCTTTGATCGAAAGACCCTTGTGTGAGGCTAAACGGCGCGTAAACGTGCGTCCACCCAGGGCAAACATGCGTGTCTCCTCGATCCCTCCCTGGCGTACCAAGGCGATATCAGTAGTGCCTCCACCAATATCGATGAAGATGGCTCCACTATCGGCACTGGCGTTCCGGCTGAGGCAGCGAGCCAGCGCGTATGGCTCGGCCACGACTGTCACCAGGGTCAAATCCAAACCCTGGGCCACAGTCTCTAGCGCCCCCAGTTGCATCAGAGGCGCGAAGGCACTGAAGAGGGTCAGCGTGAAATGGCGGCCACGAAAACCGACGGGATTGCTCACAACCTGTCCATCGATGCTCACGGAGATGACTGCCGCGTTCGTGAGCCTGACTTCAATATTGGGATACCCAGTTTCGATAGCGATACGCTCTTTGGCGCTTTTTAATAATTTCTGTTGCGCACTCAGAATAACGTTCTCAAGTTCTTCCGGGGTAATCGGCTTGGTTGGATGTGCACGCTGTTTGCTAATCGTGATCGAGCTGCCTTTGACCAACTCGCCTGCGATCCCGATCACCGTATTCGGCGCGATCAACCCGCCAGAAGCCTGCTCAGCTTGTAACAGCGCCTCATTGCAATTGGCGATCACACCAGGTATATCGGTGACAAAGCCATCCGACATGTGACTGTAGCTCTGCTGGTGACGTCCCACACCCAGCACGATACCGATATCGTCTTGTACCTCGATAATCATCGCTTTCGCGTACGCGGTGCCAATGTCCAGCGCAGTATACAACTGGCGCTGATCGTCGCCAGGCTCATCATAGTCATCGTCACCACCATCCGTGTCAGAATGGTAGCCGTTCTCTTGTATGCGCGGTCCTACTAGAAAGTTACGCAGACGTTGCAAGGGGTTAAGCATGTCTGTTTTCCTGAATCCTCTGAATATATACACGTTCCTATTTTAAAACGCACAACAGCCCCTAGTTATCACATACAACAGTATTGCCATCAGTTTTAGAGGTAGGCGCTTCCCGCCAGTGCGTGTTATGTAGCCATTGATATGTTTCTCGTACGTTATAGCACGCTCGCTTGAGAATCGCAAGAAGCTGATATGTCGTAGCCAGGAGATGGGTTAAGAAGAGTGCACCTGCCCATCTCCTGACTACGACGCAATGCCACGCTATTGCACGTTCTCTTTGACATACTTGGCGACAAGATCGAGGGCCGCACCCAACTGATCTTTCTCTTTACCACCACCCTGAGCTGATTCTGGACGCCCACCACCTTTGCCGCCGAGCTTCTGCCCGACCAAACCAGCGATCTTGCCCGCGTGCAGACCGCGTTTGATCAGTTCCGGCGAGACACTCACTTGCAAACCGACGCGCTCATCGAAGCTGCCAGCCAGGACGACGACGCCGGGTCGCCCAATCTTGTTGAGCACCATGTCGCCCATCTCGCGGATAACTTTGTCGTCGGGCACCTCGACGCTCGTAGCCACAACTGGTACACCAGCGATGTCTTGCGCCTGTGCGGCCAGCGTTACGGTCTGTTGTTGGGCCTTCTCGCGTTGAAGTTGCGCAACCTGCCGCCGCGTCGCTGCCAATTCCTGCAACAACTGCTCTACTTTGCCTTCCAAAACATCGGGCTGCGTTTGCAGTTTGCCGCTGACCCGCTCGACGGTGGCGCTGCGCTGACGCAGATGGGCCTCGGCTCCGCGCCCGGTCAGAGCCTCGATACGTCGAATACCGGCGGCAATGCTGGTCTCCTGCACAGTGACATACAGGCCGATCTGTCCGGTTTGGGCACAATGGGTGCCGCCGCATAACTCGGTGCTGCTACCCATCGAGACCACACGCACGTTGTTATCGTATTTCTCGCCGAACAGCGCCATCGCTCCGGTAGCCATCGCCTCTTTCAGCGACATGATGCGCGTATTGACCGGATAATTGTGGCGCACCCACCGGTTGATCTGTTCGTCGATCTGGGCCAACTCTGGTGCGGTCAAGGGACGCGGACAGGTAAAGTCGAAGCGTAAACGCTCTGGATCGACGAGCGAACCGCGCTGCTCCACCTGTGTGCCGATCAGGTCGCGCAGGGCTTTGTGCAACAAATGAGTGGCACTATGGTTACGCATGGTGTCCTCGCGCCGCGCACCAATGACATTGCACTGCACACTGTCACCCACGCGTAGATAGCCCTCGTTGATCTGCCCATAGTGCACGATCAGCCCCTTGATGGGCTTGCGCGTATCTTGCACCTGGAACATACCGAGCGAACTCTCGATCTCGCCCAGATCCCCCACTTGGCCGCCGCTTTCGGCATAGAAGGGCGTCACATCGAGCAGCACCAGGGCCGATTGCGGTGCACTGATTGACTCAACTTCCACACCGTCCGCGATCAAGCCGATGATCTTGCCTGAGCCGTTCATACCCAGATAGCCGGTGAACTCAGTTGGCCCGACCCGCTTGAGAATAGCGTCGAGCGCCTGGTCATCCTTGCCCTGCACAAAGGCGCTGGTGGAACGGCTGCGCTCCTGCTGACGCTCCATAGCCTGCTCAAAGCCGGGTGTATCCACCACAAAGCCGTGCTCGCTCGCAACTTCCTGCGTCAATTCTAACGGGAAGCCGTGGGTATCGTAGAGTTTGAAGGCATCCACACCAGGAATGACCTTCTTGCCCTGTTGTTGGAGATCTTCGAGCAGATGGGTAAGCAGGGACAGGCCCGCACTCAGCGTCGAGCTAAATTTCTGCTCTTCAAAGCTCAAAATCTCGACAATACGGTTGCGCTGCTGAGCCAGTTCGCCATAGTGCCCTTTCAACAGATCGATCACAGTATCCGCAGCTTCAGTCAGGAAGGGTTTATCTAGGCCAAGCAGTTTGCCGTGGCGCACCGCACGCCGCAGCACGCGCCTGAAGATATAGCCACGTCCTTCGTTGCTGGGCAACACTCCATCAGCAGCCAAGAAGACCAACGCACGCCCATGGTCGGCAATCACACGTAGAGAGGCGTCGGCTTTGGGATCGTGACCGTAGGTGATACCAGCCAGGGCCGCGAACTTGTCGATAATCGGACGAAAGAGATCTGTATCAAGGACCGATTCTTTCCCTTGCACGATCAGCGCAACGCGCTCCAGCCCAAAGCCCGTATCGATATGCTGTTTTGGCAACGGTGTGCGATTTCCGTCCAAATCCTGGAAAAACTGCATAAAGACCAAGTTCCAGATCTCTAAAAAGCGCTCACACTCACAGCCCGGAGCACAATCCGCCCGCCCGCAGCCATGCTCGACGCCGCGATCATAGTAGATCTCCGAGTCTGGACCGCAGGGGCCGCTAGCGCCGGGCGGTCCCCACCAGTTATCTGCCAGACGTGTGATACTCTCGGCGTTCTTGCCTGCGATCTCTTCCCACAACGGCGGGGACTCAACGTCAGAAGGGTGAACCGTGGGATACAGTCGGTCTGCTGGCAGCCCCAGTACCTCTGTCAGCATCTCCCAGGCCCAGGTGATGGCTTCGCGTTTAAAGTAATCGCCAACGGAGAAATTGCCCAGCATCTCGAAAAAGGTCAGATGGCGCTCATCGCCCACTTCGTCGATGTCGGTGGTGCGGAAACACTTCTGAGCCGAGGTCAGGCGTAGTGCTGGTGGCGTCTCGCGTCCTAAGAAGAACGGAATCATCTGTTGCATACCCGCCGTGGTCAGCAGGACCGTCGGATCGTTGCGCGGCACCAGCGATGAACTGGGCACAAGGGTATGGCCTTTACTCTCAAAAAAGGTCAAGAATCGTTCACGAATCTCCGACCCAGTCATTTTTTTGTCGATAGACATTCTGCACTCCTTATGCACATCCCGCATGGTATTTTTGGTAGAAACCAGATGTGGTGCGTTGTACAATATAGCGTATAATTTCTAGCACGCCGCCTGTGCAGGAGTATCCGGGAGCTTCTGCCCTGAAGGATGCGTCTCTACTGCTCCGAAGAGGGGAATGCTGATGGTTGCCTGTGGTTTCATGATATTCGGGCACGACCACATGCACCCCTGGACGACTCTAGCCGTGTCTGTGTACGAGGATTATACCAAAGGTGTTAGATATGCGCAATGAGGTTGCAAATACGAGAACTGAGTGTTTGATCCTGCCTCACAGAACGCTGCTGGTGCTGTGCGGGCCGGCTGGCTCTGGGAAAAGTACGTTCGCGGCACAGCGTTTTCCAGCGACGAACATTGTCTCTTCGGACCGCTGCCGGGGGCTGATCTGCGACGATGAGAACAACCAAACGGTGAACCGCGAGGCATTTGATCTCTTCCACGCGATCCTCCAGAAACGCATGTTGTTGGGGCGCTTCTGCGTGGCGGATAGTGTGGCGCTCAAGCCCTACGCACGCGACAACTTGCGTCAACTTGCACGCCGTTTTGGGTATTTCGGCTGTCTGCTGATCTTTGACACACCATACGAGATCTGTGTGCAGCGTGACCGCCAGCGTACACGCCAGGTGGGTGAGAGTGTTGTACTCTATCACGCTGGTTTGCTGGCCTCGACGTTGCAGGATGTGCCGGGCGAGGGCTGGGAGATGGTGCGAGTGCTACACGAGAACGAGCAAACACTGGAGATTGCGTTTGATATATAGAGACTTTTGGGGGATTTTCACAGTTTCTTGACGGTTTCTTGATATATTTGTGGCATACTCTTTTCAGCTTCGGTTGGCTGGAGGCTCTTTGTAGCCCGTTTGGAACGAGAGATGAGCAGCATTTTCGGCTGCACATAGCTAGTACCCTAGTCATGTGCGCGTGACAACTTGACACAGCTTAGCGTTATACATAGTGGAAGTTGTATGCTCTCACGATTCGTTACAGACTATACAAGAGCAACAACCTACCCTGGTAACTATGTAAACGAACATAATACACCTGTTTTTAGTTAACACATTCTTAAATAAACACCATTACGAGGTATTCATACTTTTCACTGTCGTCAAAAGTCATTGGGAGCGCCGCAAGGATGCCCTGGCTTTGCTTGTCGGGTACATTCTGGTTGCGGTGTGCGTTTGAAAGGGCGGGGAGATACAGAAGGATCGACGTGATAAGACCATCAGGAAGCGGGTAACTATTCTTGAACAGTCAATTTAAGAACCCTCTGGGAGGAAAAAACCAGTCGGCTCCCCAAAACGATGCGTGGCTGACGGGAGGTGTGCAACCTGCTGTTCCAAGTGCCCAAGCGCAGGGACACGTTTCGCCTGCTGGTTTGCCAGAGCAACCAACGATAAAACAACCTTCTATTACTTCCGCTAACGTGCCTAACCCTAACGCCTTTCATGGTGGGCGTGCACTGCCGCAGACACCTGGAGGTTATGTGCAGGGGCAACATGGCCGCTATGGTCCTGGTCCTGGACCAATGCCGCCCGTTGGCGCGAATACGAGTCCACAGGGATCTGGCGGCCCGCAGATGTTCACACCTCCACAGCCGCGACCCGGCATGGGATCATCGTTTTCCGCGCCTACCTACAATACGTTTAACCAGACCAACGCGGGTTCCTCTTTCTCAAGACCTGGTGCAACGATGCTGGCGGCACCACCACCAGCTCTGGGTACCTTCAATCCCAACCGTCCTCCACAGGGGCCAGGTACGATGGGTCCTGGTGGCAGAGGGTACAATGGCCCACCTGGACCTTTGCCTGGCGGCAAGCGCAAAAAGAAACGTAGGGTACCCATCTGGGCACGCGTGGTCATTGGCTTCCTCAGCTTCCTGCTGATTATCACTGGCGGTGGCCTCTTGTACTACCAAGTCAACTTCGGAGGCGCGGTCAGCAATATTGTCGGTCAGCAGGTCGCGCGTGCCAAGGACGAAGGCAACCCTAACGCGAACCTAAACAACGGTATCTTGAGCGGCCCGCGTGTGAATATCCTGCTGTTAGGCAGCGATACCGATCAGAAGTTTCAGGGTAACTATCTTGCCCAGACAGATATTGTCGTGACGGTTGATCCTAGTTCGAAAACCGTTGGGATGCTTTCGATCCCACGCGATTTTTATATCAATGTGCCCGGATATGGCTTGCACAAACTCGATGAGGCCTATGATCTTGGCGGCGTAGATCTCAGCCGTCGAACCATCGAACAGGATTTTGGCATTTCTATCAACTACTACGCTTGGGTTGGGCTGGATGGCTTTATTAAAGTCATCAATACCGTGAACGGCGTGGATGTGGATGTGCTGCATCCCATCGTCGATGGGGAATATCCCGACGATACTGGTGCCAACGCCAATAATCCTTACGCGTTCAAACGTCTCTACCTAACGCCGGGTCCCCAACACTTGGATGGACCGACAGCCTTGGAGTATGTACGCTCCCGACACGCCGATCTCGTTGGCGACTTTGGTCGTTCGGCTCGCCAGCAACAAGTGTTGAGTGCATTGAAGACCAAACTGGTCGATCCGAATATCTTCGGCAAATTGACGGAAATCGCCAACGATCTCAATGGCTCTGTCAAAACGGATATGCAATTGCCCGATATTCTCAAACTGATGAATTTTGCACGCGGCATCAATGCCAATCAGATCAACAAGCTGACCCTGGGACCACCCTATTCACATTCAGGAACCTCTCCTAATGGTTCCTCTGTGGTTGTCCCGGATTGCGCAAGAATTATCCCGGCGATCTCTCAGTTTTTGCAACTTAGGAACAATGCCGCCTGCAATATTGGCTATACTGGAGACCCACAGTCGGTTGCCACAGGAACCTCAACAGGCACAAACCAGCCGCTGACCACCCCGGCAGAAACGAATCAGCCAGCACCGCTGACTACTCCCATTTCTGGGAACAACGCGCAGGATCTGGGCAATATGGCTAGTAATGCTACGGCTGGTTTGGGAAATGGTCCCAGTGATCTCTTTGGTGTACGCAGTCTGCTCGATCTGCTGCTTCTGGGCGCCTTTGAATCACCAGATGCTTTCCAGGTGTAGTACATGTTTAGGATGCAATTCATGAAACGCAAAACGTTCTCCGGGAGCACCTTGCTCCTGCTGGCCCTGGTCGCGCTGAGTGTGCAGGGCTGCTTTGGCTTCGGCGGAGGTTCCACCGGCAAACAGGTTGGTACCGGCACGAACGGTCAGCAGGTCTCGGTCAAACAGGATACTTTTAAAGGCACATTCTATCTGACCATTGGTCATAATCTCTACGCGATACATGGAGATGGGACATCCCAGGAGTTGGTCAACACAGGTAATGTCTCTGATCCAGCCGTCTCGCCCGATGGCAAGTCGATAGCCTTTATCGCGAGGTCAAAACAATACTCCGATCTGTACACAGTCTCGACGACAGGCGGACCATTACACCTGCTACGTAGTGGCAATGGAAAATTCTATTACATAGGACCATTTGTGCATGATACTTTTCACTGGTATGTACAGCCTACGTGGTCCCCAGACGGCTCAAGCCTGCTCTTTTTAAGCGATTGGGAGAAAGAGGACTGGTATCAGCGGACCGAGAATGCGCCCATGCTCGATTTGCAGGCATTCTCCATCCCAATAAGTAATCCCTTAGCCAAACCAACGCCGATTGCCTACGCATCGTACGGAGATGGTGGCAACCACGATGTCAGCTTTCGCCCTGGCCATCCCGACCAGATTATCTATACACACTATGCCTATGATCCGGTCACAGAGACTCAGCAGCTCATTCAGCTTTTTATGGAGAATCCCAACACGATCAGTCAGCATCTGCGCCTCTACTATCCAGGACTGCCCGGCAGTGGCTTCGATCCTGGCATTGCGATTACCGATGGCAAAGCTGGGGATCTGCAACCAGCATTCTCGCCTGATGGCAACGCTATCGCCTATGTGCAACGTGACAACAATCAGATGAGCCTGAATGTCATGCCTGTCCCGCCCGATACCATTACACAGACGCCGAACGATCCCAACACAGCGAAACTGGCTGTGCAAGCCTATCAAACACAGTCTTCCAAACTGTTGAGTCTGCTCTATGTTCAGCAGCCTGTCTGGTCGCCTGATGGCAGTCAACTTGCGTATATCGCCTATAATAGTGGCAGTTTCGATCTCTGGATTACGAACCTCAGCCATGATTCGAAAACGGGCGTCTACACAATCAAGGGCAACCCTACCCAGGTGACCACTGGCGGCGTTGATGGAGAGGTGCGCCCAGTCTGGACAAATTAAACAAGCGTGCCATTTCATGAGACACATTGGCTATGCTAGACGCTGGAACGCTAACAATGATATACTTAGCTCGAACAGAGAGAGTTTTCCAGGGAGTTTGCACGTATGTTGAATCAATTTGAAGGCCGGCTGATCGGCGGACGCTACGAGGTCCGCGAACATATCGCTACCGGCGGCATGGCCAGTGTTTTCAAAACGTGGGATCATCGCGTCGAACGTTTTGTCGCGATTAAAATCCTGCGTGCCCTGGATACAAACGATCTCAAAGCCGTCGAACGTTTCCGACGTGAAGCACGGGCCGCAGCTTCTCTGATCCATTCCAACGCCGTTACCATCTTTGACTTTTTTGAGGAATCGAACCAGTATTATCTCGTAATGGAGTATATTCATGGTCCGACCCTCAAACAGTTGGTTGGGCAGCGCCGCCATTTACAGCCGCATGAAACACTGGAGATCACCTCGCAGGTCTGTGCAGTGCTCCAAGTCGCCCATAACCATAACTTTATTCATCGCGACATTAAGCCGCAGAATATTATGCTGGCCTCCAGTGGAGCCTCGATCAATAACTCGGCGGGCGCGGGCAATCTGTTGGTGAAGCTCACCGACTTTGGCATTGTGCGGGTTGCGGAGGAAGCTGGCCTGACCAATAGCGGCATTGTGCTCGGCACAGCGGATTATCTTTCACCTGAGCAAGCACGCGGCGAAAAGCTCACAGCCTCGTCGGATCTCTATTCACTTGGTGTGGTCATGTTTGAGATGTTGACGGGACGCCCACCATTTATGGGTCCTACTGCTGTGTCTATCGCGATGCAGCACGCTTCAACGAACCCGCCCGCGATGCAACAAGTCAACCCCAATGTGAGTATACCGGCCTCGGTGGAACATATTGTGATGAAAACCCTGGAGAAGGAGCCGGAAGATCGCTTCCCCTCCGCCCATGAGATGCGCCAGGCGTTGCGCTATTGCGCCAGGGAACTCTACCAGTCCGTCCCTGCTCCCGCAACGCTTGCGCCCCCTGCTTCTCCTGTACCTCCGGTTTTCCCAGCTCAGCCGCCGATGACACCACCGACGTACTCTCCGAACGCGGGTGGTCAGGGATTCTATCCATCGGGGCGTTCATAACATATCCTATTTTAGTTATTGAAAATGTGTGGCCTCTGTGGTCACTGGGGAAGAGATAAGAGATCTATGCAACATACAAAAATTTCAACGACTCAGGCTCCAGCCGCGATTGGACCCTATAGCCAGGCTATTCGCTGCGGCCAGTTTCTTTATACCTCTGGCCAGATTGCGCTCGATCCCGCCACTGGTGAATTAGTCGGCTCCGACGTTCAAGCCCAGACCGAACGCGTCTTTCAGAATATCCAGGCTGTCCTCACTGAAGCGGGTACCTCACTGGCCCATGTGGTCAAAACGACGGTCTTTCTGACGAGCATGAACGACTTCCAGGCCATGAATGCCGTCTATGCCCGCTATTTTGAAGGCCCAGAGCGCTTGTCTCCCGCACGCTCAACCGTGGCAGTTGCCGAACTGCCACGCCAGGCACTGGTTGAAATAGAATGCATTGCCGTTTTCCATGAGTAGCTACGGGAGGAAAGCAGTTGAACGTTGCAAGTATCTGGCAGACAACGCTGGAACGCCTGGATATGGTTTCTGCCGATCCCGCATGTTGGTCCTGGCTGCTTGCAGCTAGCTTAACGCAAACTCCCGACGCGGCCAGAGACGAACTCGATGTCCTCACAACTGAGGGCACGCTGTACTTGCAGCTTATGCTGCCTAGCAGCGTGGCTCATAACGTCGTGAACACACATTGGCGGCAAACCATCGAGGAACTTCTAACCGAGATCACGGAACAATCGATCTTTCTTTCTCTCACCTATAAAATGGATGGATCTCCTTCTATGCATGAAACACCAGATTCTCAGGATAGTAGCACGCGTAGTGCACGACCATCCAAGGACAATGCAACCTATTATGCGATCTCAGAACCACCGGCCCACAATGCTCAGCTTTCGGCTCGTGAACCGCATCCTCATTACGGGCAGCAACGCAGCGGCTCACCTTCTATACCCTCTGTGACCGAAGCCTTGACGGAAGATTGGGATAACGAGCAGCGTGCAAATATTCTGATGCATAATCGCCTCAACCTACGCTATACGTTTGACGCTTTTATTGTCGGAAATAGCAACCGCTTAGCCCATGCAGCTTCTTTGGCCGTAGCCGAAGCTCCAGGCGAGTCGTACAACCCGCTCTTCCTCTATGGCGGCGTAGGTCTGGGCAAGACTCACCTATTGCACGCCATCGGTCATCAAGGTGTACAGACTGGTTTGGCCGTGCTCTATGTCTCGTCTGAGCAGTTTACCAACGAGATCGTGAACGCGATCCGCTACCGCACAACCGAGGAGTTTCGTGCAAAATACCGTTCGGTTGATATTTTGTTAGTGGATGATATTCAGTTTATCGCGGGCAAAGAATCGACTGAGGAAGAGTTTTTTCACACCTTCAATAGTCTTTACGAGATGAGCAAACAAATTGTGATTTGCAGTGACCGTCCGCCCAAAGCCATTCTCAGTCTAGAGGAACGTCTCCGCTCGCGTTTTGAGTGGGGCTTGATCGCTGATATTCAGGCACCCGATTTGGAGACGCGTATGGCGATCCTGCGCGTGAAAGCTGACACATTGCGCTATCGTGTTCCTGATGAGATTATCGCCTATATGGCGGGTCGTGTGCAAACCAATATTCGCGAGCTAGAGGGCTGCCTGAACCGTTTGATGGCTTATCAGCAATTGCACCATACCGATCTGACCATGGAAGTTGCCCGTGCAGCCATGTCCTCACTAGGCGAAGATGTGCGCGAGTCGCGTTTGGACAGCCGCCAGATCGCCGAAGTAGTGGCGGAATTCTATCATATTTCGCTCGAAGCCATGTGCAGCAAGCAACGCGATAAATACATCGTCATGCCGCGCCAGATCGCGATGTACCTGATCCGCCAAGAAACGCAGGTTTCACTGCTGGAGATCGGCCAGATCTTCGGGGGTCGCGACCATAGCACCGTCATGCACGCCTGCGAGAAAATTGATCGTGCAGTCAACATCAACCCTACATTGCGCCGCGAGATCGTCTCTATCCGCGAGCAATTGCTGCGTGAACAATAACAGGCTTGTGAAGAGTGGCAAACCTTAACCGAGAATGGGTGAAGCG
>JBDTBU010000299.1:0-11739 GCA_039923935.1 Ktedonobacteraceae bacterium
GCAAAGACCAAACGTCGGCCAGCATATTCGATGCGATAGACCGCAGCCCCGTTCTGGGGATGGTTGCTAACCAAATGCATGGAGACGTGCACATCCGTAGCCTGCCCTGTTGCCCCTTCTTCCTTGATAGTTGGTGCAGGTTCGCCAGCGTGCCAGAGCATCTGGGCCGCATCGCTCAGCGTGTGAAAGAGGCGCTGTGATGGCAAGCGTTGCATCTCTACTGGGAAATACGGTGGAGACATCAGTGTGGTTACAAGTTCTTGCACATCGCGTCCAGCCAAGCGAGGCGCAAAAAACGTGATACGCGTATTTTGCTCGTAAAGCGGCGCAAAAAACGGCAGGCCGATCAGGTGGTCGCCGTGCCCGTGTGTAATAAACACAGCCATGTCCAGCGCAGACCCGCTTGCGCGGCGCACCAACTCATCGCCCAAGCGAATAATCCCACTCCCAGCGTCCAGGATCAACGTATGGCCACCGACCTCGACCTCCACACAGGTTGTATTGCCTCCATAGCGTACTGTGTGCGGCCCCGGCGTAGGATAACTGCCGCGCACTCCCCAAAAACGCACTCGAAACAACGGCGTCTCGCTCATTCTCATAATCTCCTACCAATGCCTGGAAAAAAGATGTGTCTTATTGCTTTGTATTATAGCCTCAAGATCACGTGTTGAAAAGCCCGCCCCCTTGCCAACCAGCCAAATACGCTAGAAATGGAGACCATATGGAGACACAGCCAATCACATTTGGATATGCCAGTATAATGTGATTTAAGTAGAAAGCAAGGTAGATTCTGTTGTATACTTCTAGTATGAAGGCTGAGCATTATTCCATGAACATCCAGTGGAGCAACAGAGACAACGTATACATTGTGAGTGTGCCAGAGTTGCCCGGATGCAGAACCCACGGAGAAACATATAAAGAAGCGGTAGATAATGGTATAGAGGCCATAGAAGCTTGGATTGAAGATGCCTTGAAAGATGGTGCACCTATCCCAAAACCACAAGTAGCCGCCTAAGAAACTATCTCCAACCACGAGCACGTTGCTGTTCGCAGGCAGTGTGCTCATGCTGTTATTTCTCCACGAAAAACCAGACTCGATCCGTTTCATATGTATGGTACAATAGGTTTCACTGTGATTATATCCGCGCACTGAGGCGCTAGCTATACTGTGGAGACGACTTTATGAGCATAAAACGATTTTCTGTGAGACGCTTTATTCCTACGTTCTGTGGCACGCTGGCCTTGCTTCTGCTGCTGGCTGGCTGCGGTGGCGATACAAAGGCGGCCCCGTCCGCGCAACAATTAATCAAGGACTCGCAAGCTGCGATCCTGAAAGTTACCTCATACCATTTTAATTTGACGGCCCAGAATATTGGCACCGCCAGTCAGTTGCCCATTCAGAACGCCGATGGTGACATTGTTGTACCCGATAAGCTCCAGGCCAATGCGACCGTGCTTTTCAACGGTCAGCCTTTTGCGACCCAGATTGTTGCCATCGGCAACGATGAATATGTGTACTTCCTGACCTCCTGGCAAAAAACGGCTGAAGTGCTTGATCCGCGCAAACTGTCGGATTCGCAAACAGGCGTGTCGGCCCTGCTCGGCCAGTTGCAGAATCCCAGCACACCTAGCGATTCCAATAGTGGCGGCACAGCTTGCTGGAGCATTGCGGGGAAACTCGATGCCAGCGCGTTAGTGGCCTTCACTGGCGGTGGTGCACCCGCAGGCAGCGTGGTTGATGTGACGACCTGCCTAGGTAAGAGCGATAATCTGCCGTATCTGATCGTGCTCAAGGGCATCGCGGCTCAAGGCGATACCGCGCAAACAGTACGCACGTTCAAGCTCTCGAAATTCAACGAGCAGGTTACAATTACTGCCCCGCAACTTACTGTTACAGCAACACCTACGCCGTAGAATAACAAGGATGTGTGTTCATGAGCAAAGAGAACGATCAACTTCCCAATACCTGGGGCAATGAAGACGAAACGGAGACGTCGCCCACGCTCCGTGACGCCTATCTGAATGCTGCCAACCAGAACAGATCGCCATCGCGCTCAAACGACGCATCGCAGGATCAGCCGCCGGAGACGCCGAGTCACCCAGGCACACGTTCACGTCCGCGTGGTGTGCTTGGCGCGGGCCGGATCTACGAAGAGCACGACGAACCGACCTCGCAGCGTTCGCGGACGACGCGCCAAGCACACGATGAGGCACTTGCACGCGTGCGTCAGCGGTCTCACCAGCCTATCTATTCCCACGAGCAGGATGAGCCACGCGCCACACCCATACCGCCAGCGCAACAGCAAGGACACGCTATATCACGCCGTGAACAGTCCGACGAGTACCGTGCCCAGCCAGCGAGATCGCGCCACAGCGAACCCGCTGACTACCCTTATCCACCAGTGGAGCCGCGTCGTGAGTGGGTTGATGATGATGAGTATTTTTCTCAGCCGCCCGCTCCCAGAGCGCCACGCGATCCCATGTCTGGCACTCGTGGACGCGCCAGTACTCGCGAAGACGAGCACTATTACGAGGAGCACGATGCACATGAGGCAGTGCGTCACCGTCGCACGCAGCCATCACGCGTGCCACAACAGCGTCGGAGCACACGTAGGGGACGTGTTGGCTCTCGCATCTTCACCGGTTGCCTGGGCGGATTGCTTACCGTGGTCGTGATTGTAGCTGTAGGCGCTTTCTACCTGTGGCACAATACACCGCTGGGGCAGAATATTGGCAAATCAGCCTATATGCAGCAGATAAACCAAACCATCGCCCTTGCGAACGCAAACGAACTGATTGTGAAGAATCACATTGGCAACGTGACAATCAACGTCGATGCCAGTGCCAGTAGTGCCTGCCCGACCAGCGTGGGAAGCAGTGTCAGCAGCGCTTGCTTGACCAGCGTCAGGCAAGTTCAAGCTGGTAGCCAGAGCGAGGCTGCCAGTCAGTTCAACAAAATCATACTAACCACACAACAGATCAGCCAAGGTGCTGACCCAGCCTGCACAGCCAGTTCGTGTGTGCTGATTACCGCAACTCTTCCTCCCAACACGAGTAGCGGTGGCTTCTTTGGCAGTACCAACAGTTCTCGTATTGATCTCCTGCTCATTTTGCCGACCAGTTTCAAGTCGCTTGATCCCGCCAAGCCCTACACGCTCAGCGCCAGTACCGTATCTGGTGACGTAGCTGTCAACGGTTTTAACGGCATTCTCAATCTCACCGGTAATAGCGGTGAAATCAGCGTGACACATGCGTTCATCTTTGCAGGAACCTGTTTGCAAACCATGCAGGGCGATATCACAGTTGGTCAGGGTAGCATCTTCGATCTCAGGCAAGCCTCGGAACTGATACCCTGTAGTCCTGCACAGAGTAACGGCGTTCATCCTTGGTTTAATATTACAAGCGGCAGAGGCAACGTGGATATTACACTGACCACGCCTTCCACCAATGTGCTACTCGATGCTAACACCAACAATGGCAAGATCGGCAATGATTTCGGCCTGAACACTCCCAGCAGCAGCGACGGTTCGGCTAGTTATCATGGGCCATTGTTACCCAATGGTACTCCTACGGCTTCGCTGTATGTTTTTACGAGCACAGGAAACATCAGGATACACCAGCAATAGGCGTTGCTTGTATTGCATCCGTTTGAATACTGTATAGAGCAAGGCGAATCATAACAGGCGCTTGAGTGTTCAATCGCCTGTTATAATAAAATCTGATGTATTTATAGGTCAAAGCACATGACAACTCTTTGCCTATTATTGCTGCAATGGAACCGCGTTCGCCGGTGCCTCGATATTGACTGGTTGATTGAATTTACTAAAATTCAACTGCACGTTCACTTCTACTGTTACAACCATCGGTGTGCTACCCGTAGTTGTCGGGGTGCCGTTGCTAGCAGAGTCTTGCAGCATCTTGCTTATATCTGTTTGGGCCATGATATCCAGCTTTGCCTGATGAATATACGAGGTGGTCTGGTCCACCCACAGGTCAAGTGTGGCTTTGGTGATTTGGTTTTGCCCCTTTTGCTGCGCAACTGGAAGCAAGCCATTGAGTTGTGACGAAAGCGTCTGAAGCCCCTGCTGGTCCAGCACGGCTGTGATATGGTCGAGTGATACGCCATTCACCGTTTCCTGTCCAAGATCAGTCAATTTTGCGTTTTGCAAATCAGCGGTAAAAGCTGCCAGGCGGCTGGCCAGGCTCTGTGAAAAGAAGGACTGTGCCCCATTTTTCAGCTTACTTTTATCCACCGAGAACCACTTTCCATTGGCTGTTTGCACATAGACGGTCTGGCCCTTGCTGATGACATTCACGATAGGTTTGTTGTTCAGTGCCAGATTCATCGAGGCCTGATCTGGTGACGCTGCATCTCCATGACCTGTCACATTGAATGGAATCCCACCACTATTCGCGCTTGGTGTAGAAGAACTCGCTGGCATCTGCAACATGGCTTGTAAATCAACGTGGACGGACTGAAGCTTGTTCATGGCATTCGCGCTGTTTAGTAGCGTCTGCACGGGCGTTAGACTACTCGTCGTACCCGGCGCACTGCAAGCTGCTAAAATCAGCACTAGCACCAGTGAAGCAGCCAGAAGCATATTCCTTTTATATATACGTTGCATTTAAAACTCCTTTTCCTAAGACCAAAAATTGCTCCTGGCCTTTTATCTATATATCCCTATGTCTATTACGTATCAATGTGCAGTTTGGTATTCATTTGCAGATGCAGAACCCATTTCCTGGCCCCAAATGAACAGTGCAGGACTATGCAAAGCCTTCCTGAAAAAGGACAACGGCAAGAAAGGGGCGTTTATTCAATGGTGAATAAACGCCCCTTTCTTGCGAGCTTTTGCGCTATTACTCACCCAACAAGGTGGCTATAGTGCTCTCTTTAATGCGATACGAATGTCTTTTGTGTACCTGTGGCAGGGACACAGCTTCTAACGTGCCGAGACTGATCCAACGACGAACGGTTGCGGTATCTACACGCAAACGTTTCGCCACCTCGGCGATTGTCAACAGATGATCTTCTTTCTTTGCAAGCGTAATCACGAAAATTTGTCCTTTCTCAAGACTATAATTCTATTCATATTATAAATACGTATTAAGAGGCTTAAAGGTGACATTCGAAAAAATAGTCCGATGGGTGGATAATGGTCCAAATGAAAAGTGCTCAACCATGAGAAGACTCGCAGCAATACATCAATGACGAAGGTAGGCGTCAACAATGAGAAGTCGGAGGCTAACACCGACTCTACATCCGGGTGATGAACAGGTAAGCTCACCCCCGACTCTCAGGTAGGAATCGGTGATAAGCTATGCAAAAATTGGCGGCCATCCCAATCTCGGCTATCGCTTGCCTACTTGCAGACACTACAGTATAATTGGCCTGAGCAAAACAGAAATTGCCAACGTTGATTTATTGATAACTACAGAAAGGGTTTGGAGATTTCCGTGAGCACAGAGGCGCGGTTGAACTCCAGAAGAACCGCCCTTCGCAATAGTATTGAGCAGAAGCAGTTCATTTTTAGCAATCGTAGGAGACATATATGGATGTGGTAAACAAAGCCCCAGTACTTGGCTCGCTTAAGTTTCTGACCGGTCCACTGGCGGGCACTACACTGCCCATCAGTAAGCCGATTACGACGCTTGGCCGGGACGAGACAAGCAACGATATCGTCATCTCCGATCCAGGAGTTTCGCGCCATCACGCACGTATCGTCCAGAACGGCGCACAGTGGAACATTGAGAAGCTTGCGCCGCAAAATACGATGACCGTCAATTCACGCGATGCGCAGCAAGGCTCTCTTTCGGATCGCGATACGATTGGCCTGGGTACAGGCACGACGTTCATCTTTCAAGCGCTGGCCCAGGTGGCGCCGTATGCGCAGCCAGTCAGTGTTTCCGCGCCGTCATACCCCAATCAGCCAGCGCCCCAGGCTGGCGTTTCGTCGCCAGCCTGGGCGAACCAGCAATCTGTGCCCTACACGCCGCCTCTACTAACACCGCAACCACCTCCGTATCAAGATGGTGGCACACAGCGTGTGCAGCCGCCTGGTATGGGCGGGCCGGCCTCTGGTGGAGCACCTATGGGCGTGCCCTCGCTTGAGATCAGCAGCAATGTGCACGCGGAGAAACAAACATTCCCGCTCACCAAGCAGGTCATCAACATTGGACGCGAACCATCCAATGATATTGTCATTAATGAACTGGTGATTTCCGGCCACCACGCGCAAATCGTGCAAGAGGGCAATCAATTTGTGCTGGTTCACCCGCACCCCAACGCACGCAACCAGCAGACCAAGAACGGTCTGCTCTACCAGGGGCAGCACATTCTGGGCAACCAACCATTCCGCAAGCCACTGGTGCGCGGCGATATCTTTCGTATTGGTGACGAACATGGGACGCTCATCACGCTCACCTTCAACGACGGCAGCGGCGCAACTCAGGAAGTGCTGCCCCAAATTCGTCCGATTCCCTTGGGTGCACCAGTTATCACGCTAGGTCGCCTGCCCGACAATACTGTCGTGCTTAATCATCCACAGGTTTCTGGTCAGCACGCCCGCATGGAGCGTGTGGGGAACAGCTATCGCATTGTTGACCTTAGCAGCACCAACCATGTCTACGTGAACGCGAAGCGCGTGAGTACACACACTCTCAAGGCCGGCGATGAGATCCGCATTGGCCCATTCAAGCTGGCCTTTACCGGTACCGAACTGACCCAGCACGATGAGAGCAATGGTATCCGCATCGATGCTCTCAATCTGCGCAAAGTTGGCAACAATAAGACTGTGCTGATCAATGATATCTCTATCGCCATCCCGCCGCGCAAGTTTGTGGCCCTGGTAGGTGGCTCTGGCGCAGGAAAATCGACGCTGATGGATGCTTTGAACGGTCTGCGTCCAGCGCAAACGGGAACGGTGCTTTTTAACGGCAAAGACTATTATCGCCACTTGGCAGCCTTCAGCACCCAGATTGGCTATGTGCCACAGGACGATATTATTCACCGCGACCTGAGCGTCGAAAGCGTGCTCTACTACGCCGCGAAGCTACGCCTGCCCAGCGATATGACGAGGGGGCAGATCAAGGGGCGTATCGATGAGGTGTTGGAAGATGTCGATATGAAACATCGCCGCCACCTATTGGTCAGCAAGCTCTCCGGCGGTCAGCGCAAACGCGTCTCTATCGCGCTTGAACTACTTGCCAACCCCAGCGTCTTCTTCCTGGATGAGCCGACTTCGGGTCTCGATCCAGGCCTGGACCGCAAGATGATGACTCTGCTGCGCAATCTCGCGGACAAGGGCCACACCATCATCCTGGTGACACACGCCACCAATAATATCAACTCCTGCGATTACATTTGTTTCCTATCGCAAGGTGGTCACTTGGCGTACTTTGGTCCGCCCAACGAGGCCAAAACCTATTTCGGCAAAACTGACTTTGCCGAAATTTATAGCGCTCTGGAACCAAGTGAGGAGAATCCCAACATTCCAGCCGAGGCTGAAGCGCGTTTTAAAGCCTCGCCTGAATACCAGCGCTACGTTGTCACGCCCATCAACCAGGGTCCAGCCGGTGCCGGACATACTGCGTCCGCCCAACCAGCCCATGACGTTGTGCCGCCCAAGCGTGGTGCCCCACTAAAGCAGTTCAGTATTCTCTGTAGGCGCTATATCAAGCTGCTTTTGAATGACCGTGGCAACCTGCTGATCCTGTTGTTGCAGGCTCCGATTATCGCCGTGATTCTCTACTTCCTGACGGCTGGCGCGACTTTCTCTCCAACCAGCGTGGTCAACTGTCCACAGTCCACCTACCAGTCTGCGGGCATACCTAGAACCGTGTTGGCGAATGGGGGCGGGGACGACTGCCAGAACGTTCTGAACTTCCTGAATAATCCTGACAATCCCGCTGCGCAGGCGTTGCTACACCAGAATGGTGGGGATAAAGAGGCGGCGCTCCAGGAGTTTATCCAGCCTAACTCCGGTGGCGATGCGCAGAAGATTCTCTTCATCATGGCCTTTGCGGCAGTCATGTTTGGTTGTATCAATGGTGCCCGCGAGATTGTCAAAGAAGAGCCAATCTACCGGCGTGAGCGGGCGGTTAATCTGGGTATCGCGCCTTATCTCTTCTCCAAGATTGGTGTACTCGGCGTCCTCTGTTTCGTCCAGAGCCTTATTCTGGTGATTATTGTCAACCAGAAAGCGCCATTCTCACAACCGGGCATCCTTTTGCCATCGGCGTTCGTTGAGATTTACATTTCGATGTTCCTCACGTCTATCGCTGGACTAATGATGGGCTTGACGGTTTCGGCTCTGGCACCCAACAATGACCGGGCCACCAGCTTTATTCCTATCATCCTGATCCCACAGGTCATCTTCTCAGGGATCATCTTCTCGCTGGATAATCCGCCAATGCAGTTTTTGGGCATATTCTTTGCGGCTCGCTGGGCTATGGCAGCTATGGGTTCGACAGTTGGCCTGCACAGCCAGTTCGTTCTGCCTGGACCGAACAACACCACAATCACATTTGGCGAGGATTTCTCGTATCAAGGGAAGCTTTTCTCAACGCATATGAATTCCGCTGCCGGGCATCTTCTGCTCTGCTGGTTTGCACTCATCCTGATGAGTGCCTTGCTTGGTCTAGCTACTGCGTACTTCTTGAAGCGCAAAGATGTGCGCAAGTAATGTGAATGTAGTGTATCAAGGGTAATACAAGAGGGATGGTGTGCTACACGCAATGAAATTGCGTGTAGCACACCATCCCTCTTTTCGTATCCTGATGTTGCACAGTTTAGAGCGCAGGTAGGCAAAATAACGTATGAATAGGTAGACATATTATGTTATAATGAAACCCAGCCATAAAAATAACGTGAATAATCTCATATGTCGTAGGAAGGATGGAAGATAACCATGCAAGACCCCTTCATACATGCCCCATCTGACTCACCTGCTAGCCAGAACGTTTCTGGCCGACTCACTAGCTTAAAACGTCTGATAGGCCGCCACCCCTACTTGAGCGCCCTGACAATTTTCTGCTACTTTCAACTCGTTTTTTTGCTGCTACACTTTTTTGTGCCATTATTGATCGCGCCTCTCCATTTGTCCTTTTTGCCGCGTACACTGCTTGGCGAGGTGCTACTTGCTTTGGTTGTGGCCGTGCCAATTGTGGTGCTTGGCTGGTGGGCGCAGACAGGCTTTACGCGTGGCATCAACGGGCGCGGACTGGTGGTCTGTATCATGCCGATAGTGCTGATTGTCCTGCCTGTGTTATGTGGTTTGCCTGCCCTTGCTGGCAGTGCCTCTATCTCCATGCTTGTTATAACTGCGATACTCGTGTTACTGATCGGGTTTGCTGAAGAGGGCTTATGCCGTGGATTGTTGCTGCGCAGTCTGTTGCCGGGTGGAATCTGGACCTCTGTGCTGCTTTCCTCTGTGTTGTTTGCGGGTATGCATCTCTTTAATCTTTTATCGGGTTTCTCATGGAGCTATGTTGCGGGACAACTGTTGATTGCCTTTGGATCGGGAGTTCTCTTTGCGGCTGTTCGGTTGCGTACGCGCTCGATTTGGCCAAGTCTTTTGTTACATGCAGCCCACGATTTTCCTGGCCTCTTGCTGCTGACAATTAACCCAAAGCTCGCGCTCTCCGCCCCCTTAAATCTCGTATTAATCGTCAACGGTGCTTTTTGTGCATTCTTTATTCTGAATGCCATCGTTCTGCTGCGCCCCACGCAGTTGCGTATGTTGCGTATTGATTATGGGCTGGTACCAGCACCGACCACGCCGCCTACTGGCATGTCGTATCAACTGCCACCTTATCCTGGTTATGTTATCAGGCCGCAGTCCTATCCGTCAAATACACCTTATCCACCAACCACCTATCCTGGTTATCCTGGCCAGCCACCAACATCGGCCTATCCACCGCCACCTTCAGAGTATATACAGCCGCCAATGGTCTGGCCGCACCCCTATTCAGGCGATGGAAGCCAACCACCATTGTTGTGAGATGCCACCATCCTTGCTATAATTGTACTGTATAAGCTGTTAATAATCGTCGATTGTAACAAAGGATAGAGAAAATGAAAGACTTACTTTTAACCGCTCTCAAAACGAAACGGCTGGGGCGTTTGTGCAAGGTTGGTGCTTGGAGTATCCTCGGTATAGGGATACTCCAAGCTGCACTGAACATTGTGTATGCATGGAATGAGTACAGACAAATACAGGTGCAATTGGCAGCAGAAAATGGGCAAAATATTACTTTTGGGCAAAATACTATTTTCGGTCCAAGCCCCTTTACCTTGTTTTCTAACCTAGCTGGTGCCTGCCAGGGAGTTATACTCCCTATTTTCCTCTTTGTCGTACTGTATATTGGTGGAACAATTTTTAGCACGCTGGCAGCATCAACTGCACCGACCCGCGATGACACTGAGGATATCGTGTATGAGTCGCTACAGGAGACGGTCAAAGTGCGCATGTGAGCGAGTAATAAGAGAAACCCTGGCTTTCTCACTGTCGATCTGGTATGCTAGAGCTAGCAAAAACATATCTATACCAATTTCTGCTCAACTGCGATTCGCGTAGCGCCACTACGCGAAGAGACACCAAGCTTGGCATAGATCGAGCGCAAGTGTGTGTTGATAGTGCGGGGACTCACAACGAGCAGCGTAGCGATGCGTGCATCGGCGTGCCCCTCAGCTAAAGAGTGGATTTTTCGACAGTGACTCTGCAATCCACATATATAACCTTAGCTTGACCGCACGAGTTGCCCAGCAGCTATTTCCCAAACCTCGCCCTTGAAACGCTGAATGAACCAACGGTCATGCGAGGTAACGATCACGGGACCGGGAAAGGCGCGGATGGCGGACTCAAACGCCTCTAGTACATCAAGGCTGATGTAGTTCGTGGGTTCATCGAGGAGCAGGAGGTTGGGATTGGCGGCCATCAGGCAGGCGATTTCGAGCTTGCGTTGTTGTCCAACGCTAAGCTGCCCAACCTGTTTCGTGATATCTTCTTGCCGGAATAAACCGTAGTTGAGCAATTGAGCGATAAAATCTTCATCATACCCTTCATGGCCGTAGCGATACGTCTCGATGACGGTTTTGTGCACATCAAGGAAGATAGGCTCTTGTGGTAGATAACCAATACGTGCCTCTGCACTGACCTGGACAGCGCCGTCAGTTGGCTTTTCGAGACCTAATATAAGCTTGAGCAGGGTCGTTTTCCCCGCACCATTGGGTCCGATTAACAAAATGCGCGAGTCCGCTGAAACTGTCAGATTCAGATCATTGAACAAACAGCGTTCACCTCTGTTTTTGGTCAGGTGAGCAATAGTGAGCATGACGGCGTTGGCTTGTGCTGGTTCTGTTGAGAAGTGAGTGCTGATAGACAACAATTTGGGCGGTTGAGGAATGAGATCGGCCTCTATCCCTGCAAGCTGTGTCTGGGCTGAGCGAATATGGCTGGCAACGGCATTCTGCTTGCTTTGGAAAGAGTAGCCATAGCGATGATATCCATCTTTGTCGTTGGAAGCACGCTGAACATGTTGAGCTTTCCCTGTCACACGCACGTATTTGCGCAGTTCTGCCAATTCTTCTTGTTGATGCTCATAATCCTGCTCCCATTGTTTACGCTCGGCAACTTTCGCTGCACTATACACATCGTAATTACCAGTATAGGATGTCAAGCGATGCTCATGTTCGTTGATTTCAAAGATCCGAGAGACTGTGCGATTGAGAAATTGACG
>JBDTBU010000300.1:0-11089 GCA_039923935.1 Ktedonobacteraceae bacterium
CAGACGCAAGACCCGCGCTTCGCCATCTTCGGCTCGCGTATTCGCATCCTGGTCGAGCACGCCAAACGGACAATGGAGCGTGGCACAGTCTAATGCATGGAAAATGAGGGATGGGTCCAGAAAAATCGGCTTTTCTGGACCCATCCCTCATTCATGTCCATAGCAATCGCATTTGGATGCATCAGTACAATGTGTTATAGAGCAGGTATTCTAAAGCAATTTGGCAAGTGAGGAGCAACCGATGACTGACGAAGAGCGGACAACAGTTCCGCACGTATCGCCGTGTTCATAGTAGAGACAGGTAGAAAAGGACACACCCATGGACAAGCACCAATTAGCGCAAGAATTGAGGCAGCGCCAGTACGACAAAGGTCTCGTTCCGCGCAGGCTGATCGACTCGCTTTCGGACGATGATATCATCGACAGCTACATCACTTGCTCCGGCTGTCAAGAAAAGCAGGTCAATGGTCAAAAGCTGGAAACAGCTATTGATCTTGCTCAAGATGCCAATCAGTTTTTGCATCTGTGCGATGAGTTCGCCGACGCACATTATAAAAAGGCCCACTCGGAAGCACCGAAGAAGCTTCCTCCCAAGAGCCGAGGTTTCCAGAGCAACAAAAACCTGCCATTCAAGAAGAGAGATTGGTGAGATGTCTAAGTATTTGAGTAATTGGCAGATCCCCAAAAAGAGACGCTACCAAGCATAACAGGTGCCAAATGTTACAGTTAGCAGCGCCTCTCAACACACGGAAGGGCACAGGATAGAAGAAGTCTTAGATATCCGCCATGACCGCTCCCGTGTTGGCCGATGTGACCAGCGCGGCGTAGCGGCGTAGCCAGCGGCTCTTGACTGGCTCGCGGGACGATTGTGCGCTTGTCAGGCGTTGCGCGATCTCTTCGGGACTGAGCGCGACGTTCAGTGTGCGCTCGATCAGGTCGATGTGGATCATATCGCCATCCGCTAGTGCCGCGATAGGACCGCCTGCCGCTGCTTCTGGTGAGACATGCCCGATGCAAGCTCCGCGTGTGCCGCCGGAGAAACGTCCGTCAGTGATGAGCGCGACCTTATCGCCGAGGCCCATGCCCATGATATTAGCGGTGGGCGCGAGCATCTCCTGCATACCGGGACCGCCGCGTGGACCCTCGTAGCGGATCACCACAACATCGCCAGCTTTGATCTGCCCGTTGAGAATACCTGCACACGCGTCCTCTTGCGAATTGTAGATCTTCGCGGGACCGACATGCTTCATCATCGCCGGGTCCACGGCTGCGACCTTGACCACAGCACCGTCGGGAGCTAGGTTGCCGAAGAGCACAGCCAGGCCACCACGCTCACTGTAGGGGTTCTCCAGCGAATGGATGACTTCGGGATCTATAATCTCGGCCTCGGCGATATTCTGACCCAATGTGCGCAGTGTGACCGTGGGACGATCCAGGTTGAGCGCACCCGGTTTTTTTGCGAGTTCCTTGAGGATCGCGCTGATGCCGCCTGCGCGGTCCACATCCTCCATATGCCACTTGCCAGCCGGACTGACCTTGCACAGATGCGGGATACGCGACGCGACCTCGTTGATACGCGCCAGTGGGTACTCAAAACCACCCTCGTGTGCCAGGGCCAGGGTGTGCAAGACAGTATTAGTCGAGCCGCCCATAGCCATGTCGAGCGCAAAGGCGTTGTCAATAGTTGCTTCGTTGACGATCTGGCGCGGGGTCAGATTGGCCTCGATCAGACGCATAATCTGTGCACCAGCCCGACGAGCGAGATCTTTACGTTCCTCAGAAATAGCCAGATACGAGCCATTGCCAGGCAGAGCCAGACCCAGAGCCTCCATCAGACAGTTCATCGAGTTAGCGGTGAACATGCCCGAACAGGAACCACAGGTGGGGCAGGCGACCCGCTCCAACTCTGTCAACTCGCTCTCGCTCATTTTGCCTGCCTGATACGCGCCCACACCCTCGAAGATACTAATCAGGTCCACACTACGTCCATCAGCCATCTTGCCCGCAGCCATAGGACCGCCGCTGACGAAGATTGTGGGGATATCCAGGCGCATAGCGGCCATCAGCATACCGGGCACGATTTTATCACAATTGGGGATACAGACCATACCATCGAAGCGGTGCGCTTCGATCATGGTCTCTACACAGTCGGCGATCAGCTCACGACTGGGCAGCGAATATTTCATGCCGATGTGGCCCATCGCAATGCCATCATCGACGCCAATCGTATTAAATTCAAACGGCACACCGCCAGCCGCACGAATGGCATCTTTGACGAATTTGCCAAAGGCTTGCAGGTGCACATGACCTGGGACAATATCGACATACGAATTGCAGACTGCGATAAATGGTTTATTAAAATCATTTTCGCCTACAACACCTGTGGCTCGCAGCAGCCCGCGATGCGGTGCTCGCTCAAAGCCGAGCTTGATTTGATCTGAACGCATTCCCTCACCTCATACGTGTTATAGATAGGGACCGGTGGCTAGATACTCATCTGTGAGATCCAATCTCTCCCATCTTGCAGGTGCCTGGCCGCCGGCCCTCACACGTTTATCTCTCTATTTTTGAATGAAAAAAGAAATCGAAAGGAGCATATCCCTCCTAGTATGCGACAGGTGTGACCCAGTCGCTATACCGTGGATCTTCACCTCGGCAAGCCGCGAGATAGGCCGTTTGCAATTGCATGGTCAGCGTTCCTGGTTTGCCTGTGCCTACGCGCCTGCGGTCCACACTCGTGACTGGCGAGACTTGCACGCCTGTTCCGCAGAGAAAAATCTCGTCGCTGGCGTACAGTTCGGTGCGATCAATCCGCCGTTGCTCCACCTCCATACCGAACTCCCGCTGAACCATTGCGATCAGGGCGTTGCGCGTGATACCCTCCAGGATATCTTCGGAGAGCGCGGGCGTTGCCAGTTTGCCGTTGCGCATGATGAAGATGTTGCACGAACTGCCCTCTGAGACGGTGCCATCGTCGGTCAGCATAATTGCCTCGTCGAAGCCTGTTGCTGTTGCATCGTCAACCGCCAGACAACTATTGATATACGCGCCTGTGACTTTGGCGCGTACTGGCATGGCGTTGCTATTGGCCCGCCGCCAGGACGAAGTGCAGACGTTCAGCCCGGCGCTGATATCGACGTAGTTGCCCATAGGGAAGAGATAGATAGCCATAGAATCTTCCAACGCGCTGAGCGTGAGCTTGATGGTGCGCGAAGATTTATAGGCCAGTGGACGAATATACACGTCTGAGCGATAACCATGCTTGCGTACTAATTCGATAGTTAGTGCGCACAGATCATCAATCGACTCTTTCGGCTGCATCATCAGCGTGTTCCAGGAATTAGCCATACGCTCATAGTGGGCACGCAATTTAAGCAAGTATAATTTCTCATGCATCTCATTCCAATAGCCGCGAATACCCTCGAAGCAAGCAGTACCATATTGCAAGGCATGGGTGGCAATGCTGACTTTGGCCTCGCCCATCGGAACAATGTGCCCCTCGAAGTAGACATAGCCTTCCTCTAGGTTGAGTACAGGAATCTTGGGACTTTCGGCTTTTACCGTTTGATTATGCTCTTGGGTTTCTGGTTGATGGGTTTGAGTCACAAGTCTTTCTCTCTTTCTCACTATGTCTGCATTCCAGTTTCGCTTAAATGGCTGCTGGCGTCTCTTTGCTGCTCTCAGCAATGTAGATCAGGTCATCGTCAGTAGCGTGTTTTTTCTGGTCGGCTATCACGATAAAACGGGTGTAGGCCATCTTTAGTTCGTGCGCACTCAGACGGTGGCCCAGTTGGCGCAGACGCGCATCCAGGCCGTGGCGACCAGAATGTTTGCCCAGCACAAGTTTTGTCTCGCCCCAGCCCACTGACTGGGGCGTCATAATCTCGTACGTCAGGCTGTTCTTGAGCATACCGTCCTGGTGAATGCCTGCTTCGTGTGCGAAGGCATTAGCCCCCACAACCGCTTTGTTTGGCTGCACTGGCAATCCGGTCAAACGGCTGAGCAATTGGCTAGCTTTGACGAACTCACGTGGGTCCACGTTCGTTGTGACATGGCCGAATTTCTCTGGACGCGTACGCAAGGCCATCACAACCTCTTCCATAGCAGTATTGCCAGCTCGTTCGCCGATGCCGTTGATTGTCACCTCAACCTGGCGCACCCCTGCTGAGATGGCGGCCAGCGTGTTGGCTGTAGCCATGCCCAGATCATTATGGCAGTGGGCGCTCAAGGTGATCTCTTCCATGCCTGGCACGCGCTCGCGCACATAGCGGAACATATCCCCATACTCGCTCGGCGTGGTGTAGCCAACGGTATCGGGCAGGTTGATCGTCGTTGCACCCGCCTTGATGGCGGTTTCGCAGATCCGGCACAGATAGTCCCAATCGCTGCGTGTGGCATCCTCTGCGGAAAATTCAACCGTCGGGCATAGGTTGCGTGCATACTCAACCGTCGCTTTGACCCGTTGCAACGCCTCTTCCGAACTAATATTAAACTTGTGTTTCAGGTGGATCTCGGAAGTGGCGAGGAAGACGTGGATCATAGGGCGCTCAGCCTCGCGCACACCTGCCCAGGCATCGTCTATGTCGGTAAGTGTGGCACGCGCCAGACCCGCAACCGTCACGCCGTGTACACGGAGCGCGATCTCTTTGACCGCAGCCAAGTCGCCAGGCGAGGCGGCAGGAAAGCCAGCCTCGATGATATCAACATGCATACGTACAAGCTGATCGGCCATCTGGAGCTTCTCCCCGGTGGTCATGGTTGCTCCGGGAGACTGCTCGCCATCGCGCAACGTTGTGTCAAAAATCCGTATAACCGCAGGATCTGCCATTTCTGTGTCTCCTTCTTATGGTGCGAATGAACGTTTGTTGTTCACCCTTACCAGGTGGAGGCGGCGTTGCCTAAGTCAGACAAGTCGCCTCACATTGCTGTCTCCAATCAGGTCAAGCGAATACGCTAGCGTTGTTCACTCGACTTGATTGGAGCTACTTTTTCTGTTCTACAGCCGTTGATTTTTTCTCGTCCGCGCTCTCTGAATTGCTGATGACAGGGTTGAGCCAGGGCATCATCGCACGCAGTTCTTTGCCAACTGTTTCGATCTGGTGTTCGGCGTTCTCACGGCGCATGGCCTTGAAGCTTGGCTGCCCGGCCTGGTTTTCCAGAATCCAGGTTTTGGCAAACGTGCCGTCCTGGATGTCGCGCAGAACCTTGCCCATCTCAGCTTTGACGCGCTCGTCGATCAGGCGCGGCCCCGAAACATAGTCGCCAAATTCAGCGGTGTTGCTGATCGAGTAGCGCATATAGCTCATGCCGCCCTGGTACATCAGATCCACGATCAACTTTAGCTCATGCAGGCACTCGAAGTAGGCCGATTCGGGCTGATAGCCTGCCTCAACCAGTGTCTCGAAGCCAGCGCGAACCAGCGAGGTGACGCCGCCGCAGAGCACTGCCTGCTCACCGAAGAGGTCGGTTTCAGTCTCTTCTTTGAAGGTCGTTTGCAGCACCCCCGCTCGTGCGCAGCCAATGCCGCGTGAGTACGAGAGAGCGAGCGTGTGGGCCTGTCCAGTGGCATCCTGGTGCACAGCGATCAAGGCCGGGGTGCCAACGCCTTCTGTATAGAGGCGACGTACCATATGACCAGGAGCTTTGGGCGCGATCATCGTGACATCCACATCAGCCGGGGGCACGATCTGCCCGAAGTGCACGCTAAAGCCATGTGCGACCATCAGCATTTTGCCGGGAGCTAGGCCAGGACGAATATCACGCTCGAAAACGGTCTTGTGCAGTTCGTCGGGGATGAGGATCATGATGACATCAGCCTGCTCGGCTGCCTCGGCTGGCGTCATGACTTGCAAACCCTCGGCCTCGGCCTTGGCTCGGCTCTTGCTGCCACTGGGCAGACCAACCACGACTTCACAACCACTATCACGCAGGCTTAGCGCGTGGGCGTGGCCCTGGCTGCCGTAGCCGATAACGGCTATACGTTTGCTCTGGATAAGTTCAAGGTTCGCATCTGATTCGTAATAAACCTGTGCCATATTCTCTTTTCTCCTGTGTGCTTTCTCTCTGTATGGGCGCTATTACGCCCTAGTTCGTGCCGCGTGACATAGCAACGCTACCGGTGCGTGCTATTTCGCGAATGCCAAAAGGTTGTAAGAGGTTCACCAGCTTTTCGACTTGCACGGTACTGCCAGTCACCTCAAATGTGACGGTATCTGGGGCAAGATCAGCGATATGCGCCCCGAATTGATGACCAAGTTCGATAATTGCGTGTGAATGTAAAGGGTCGCTTTTGACTTTAATTAAAGCTAGTTCCCGTTCGACGATGTGTTCGGATGAAAAACTTGTAACGTGTCGGACATCGACAACTTTGCGCACCTGTTCGACCAGTTGCTCGACTCCCACTTCGGAGTCATTCGTCATGGCAGTGATACGCGTCACGTCCGCTTGCTCGCTGCGCCCGATGGTCAGCGTTTGCATATTGGCGCGACGGCGGCGCAGCAGACCAACAACGCGGTCCACGGCTCCTGGCCGTTCAGAAATTGAAATCACCAGCGTATGAGTACGCGCAGCACCTTCGGGCGCGTTCGACTGGCCTGCTCGTGCAGTGGGTAGAATCCGAGCCTCAGCCTCTGGGTTATCTCCGCCAGTGGAGGCCGCTGTAGCCTGCACGCCCGGTTTCTGACTTGTCATGTCCTTATCTCTCCTCGCCGGTCTCTTCGATCATGTTAGTAATAGCCATGCCAGGTGCTACCATCGGGTAGACATTGCCTTCAGGCTCGATGACAAAATCGATGATGACCGTCTCTTCACTCTCCATGGCCTCGCGAATCGCTCCCGCAACATCCTCGCGCCGCGTGATACGTATGCCCTTCAGTCCATAGGCATCGGCCAGTTTGACGTAATCTGGACCAGTCATAGGCGTCTCTGAATAGTTGCGGTTATGGAAGAACTGCTGCCACTGGCGCACCATACCCAGATAGCCGTTGTTCATAATCGCGACCTTCACCGCGACTCCCTGCTGTTTGAGCGTGGCTAATTCCTGAATGTTCATCTGGATGCCGCCGTCGCCAGCTACAGCCCAGACCGTTTCGTGGGGCAGGCCCATCTTGACGCCCATAGCCGCTGGCAGTGCGAAGCCCATTGTGCCCAGGCCGCCGGAGGTGATGTGGCTGTTCGGACGCGTCCAGGTGTAGAAACGGGCAGTCCACATTTGGTGTTGGCCAACATCGCTGACCACAATTGCCTCGCCATTGCTCGCTTCACGAATGGCTTCCAGAATGCCAGCGGGATCAGGATACTCCTGGTTCCGTACGATCTTGCCGCGTTCGTTGGCTTCGGCTTCCCAAGTGCGAATCTCACTCAGCCATGCCTGATGTTCGCCCGGCTCGACGGCCTCGGTCAACGCGGCCAAGGCAGCTTTCGCATCCGCGACAATCGGTACTGCGGCTGGTTTGACTTTGTGCATCTCTGAGGCGTCGATATCGATGTGTATAATCTGCGCGTTGGGTGCGAACTCAGCAACCTTCCCAGTCACGCGATCATCGAAACGCAGCCCGACGCCTACGATCAGGTCGGCAGCCCCGATGGCCTTGTTTACGTGTGCGGGACCGTGCATACCCGGCATACCAATGACCAGTGGGTGCGTCTCAGGGATAACACTCAGGCCGAGCAGGGTCGTAATCACGGGCATATTGGTCTTCTCGGCGAAGGCTTGCAGTTCCGCGTAGGCGTTCGATAGGATGACTCCATGACCAGACATAATAACTGGTTTGTGTGCCTGTGCGATCAATTGCGCGGCTCGTGCGATAGCTCCTGGCTCTGGCTGCGGTTTGCGTGTGGCGCGAAAATACTCAAGCGAGCTGACCGAAGCGCTGGGCCGGTAGCCCTTTTTCGCGATGAGCACATCCTTGGGAACGTCGATCAGCACCGGACCTGGGCGTCCACCGAGAGCCAGCCGGAATGCTTCGTGCACGATATCCGCCAAGTCCTCAATGCGTTCTACCAGGAAACTGTGCTTGGTAATCGGCTGCGTCACCCCCAAAATATCCGTTTCCTGGAAGGCATCGCGCCCGATGAAATGACGTGCTACTTGACCGGTAATCGCGATGAGCGGAGTGGAGTCCATGAAGGCCGTCGCCAGACCTGTGACCAAATTGGTTGCGCCGGGACCGCTGGTTGCAATGCAGACGCCAGCTTTGCCTGTCGCTCGTGCATAGCCATCGGCAGCGTGGGCCGCAGCCTGCTCGTGGCGTACCAGGACATGATGCAGCGCTGGATACGAGGTCAACGCGTCATAAAAGGGCATAATCGCGCCGCCGGGATAACCGTAGAGCAGATCAACGCCTTCGCGGATCAGCGCTTCGCACAAAATAGCACTGCCGGACAGTTCGCGCACTTCCTCGCTCTCGTTGGAGCGCCGCGCCGAAACTGGCGCAATGCTCCCCGTGGTCGAGGTTATAGGTGCAGCTACTTGCATAATAACTCCTTGCAATAGATTTGCCTGGGAACAATAAAAAAAACGAGCAACCACCCGAATGGGGGAGGTCCTCGTTGTTAGATACCTGCTCTGGATAGGTTGCGCCGTTGCTTCCTTTTAATCTCCCGTCTTCGTTCCTGGGGATAGTCCCCTGAGAAGCCCTACCAAGCTAATTCCTAACCCGGTAAGGCAGCTAAGACTAATAAGCCCAACAAGAAGGAGAAGGACGCCAACGATAATGAGCAGGACAAACAAAGAAACCGGCGCTACTACGCCGGTTTGGATGAAGAGGATGCTTGCGGTTGCGGTGGCCCACATACCACATGCTGCCTGAGCAGACATATGAGCGGGCTGACTCTGCGTACGTGGCGCATGAAAAGCACACGAATTACCAGCAGTCATTGCTGAATATTCAGTTGTACGTGTCATAGGATTGCGGCCAGGAAACCCCGCGCTTTCAAGCCGGGGAAGAATGGCAGCCGTCCGCAGGCGCTCGCCGGAGGATGGTACAATACTTCTTTCTACCATCGGTCATCTTTCCTCTCTTTGGTCGTCCCTTGCGGGAGAGCCGTTTTGTGTCGGAACGACTCGAAACCCCTCAACTCCGGTTGCCCTTCGTTGGTAATGGTCGCATTGACAAACTTATAGAGCGGTTTAACGTGCAATACACTTCTTTAACCCTCTACAGATGTTTAATACTGCACCGTAGAGCAGCAGGCTGGCGTCGCACCCACTGGTACCTATTTCGCTCCTAAGGTAGCCCCGAAGGGCTGAGTCTGGTCATGTATGCAGAGATCACCAGGACTCAGAGATGGGCAAGCCCACCTCCAAGCCCTGGCTTTCCAAGCCGGGGTTCATGACGCAATACATCCTACGACTCCGGTTCCACTAAAAAATGTCGTTTCCAAAACAAAATAAAGACATACAGGGCTGCAACAGCAACATTGCTGGAGCACTCCATACATCATCTTTGTTGTTCGGAGCATACACTATTCGCCTATGAGTTGTCAACCCATTAGGGCTGGATTGGGAAATCTGGATGATCCCCGCACAAACTCATTCTGGATTTCGAGAGTCGAAGTTTCCACAACACATTGGGCTAGTTGAAAAAGAAGTGAGACACTTGTGAGCAAGCAAAAGATGTATAAAACGCTCTAGCAGTTCACACATCTTTTGCTTGCTCACAAGTATTATTGTAACCCAATCAAGAACAATCCACGCGCCATAATCTCGCCTGCCAGCGTACACACGACGATGAGATAGAGCATACCCGTAGCCGATTGAAACGCGCGGTCACGCACCAGTTTCCAGGAAAGACTACCTAGGATCAGTGGGATTGCAAAGCCAACCAGGATGCGTATCCAGCCAATTGCGTCTGTGCTTAACGGCGTCACCGAGGGCACATTGGATGGTTTAACTGTTGTGATGATTGCTGGGGTCGCGCTGGTTGCGGGAGTCGCGGTTGCGGTAATAGCTGGTACGTTCTGGTTGCTGACATGCGCCTGAGCTGGAGCGACAACGGCCCCGCCAATCAGGAAGAAGAGCACTTCAAGGGCCACACCCACCAGAACAAGCGTGGTCGAGAGCAACAGTGGTTTTTCGGTCATAGCCGGCGTGACCAGATACCAATGGCCGAGCCACATAGCAGTCATCACACCACCCAGAGCCAGCGCAGCAGCGAAGAAGCCAGCCACGATCAGCCAGCCGCCAAGGACTGAGCCACCCAGTGGATGATAGATCATGCCGACGACAAAGAGCGTCGTCAGGCCCGCCAGTGCCGCCAGGCCACCACTAAGCATACGCAGAACATACAGTAATGTAAGGGGGGATTTCTCAATCTCGCCCTCTGGTTTGCTGCCATCGTTGGCAATGCCAGCTTTTTTGTCTAGCAATAAGAAGAGTGTGTAAGGGATGAGCAGAACCAGGAACAGGAGCAGTGGAGTCGCCAGCGAGCCAGTCCAGTGATGGTCGAGCAAATTGAAGCTATTCAGCAGGTCGGGCGACGAGAACCCCTGCTGGAACATATAGGTTAAGCCAGTCAGGGCGAGGTAAATCAAGGCGTACAAAATAAGGAAACTGCGCTTGACCGAGCGACGCCAGTCCAGCAGGTACATGACTGTGAACTGCCCGACGCACAGCTCGATTAGCACAATGAATAACATCAATGGCAGCGTGAGCATAGTTGTATTTTGATCCTTTGTCTTTTGGAATGTTGTGTAAAGGGGCGGTAGTTCACCTTCGACTTTACTGCCTCAGATTATAGCGCTTTTGGCCCTCTAAAGAAAAGCCCTCTAGGAGTGTCTTATCTGCCTGCTACTTTTTGGGCGAGTCCGCTCGTTGCTTGGATGCTCTCTTTCCGAAGACTGAAAAGTTCTGAATTTTCCTTGCAGACAACTACCCAATCCTCTAAAAACGAGACGATTCGACGTTGTACATTATCCAAGCTGTTAAGCTGTTAGCCACCTACCCATTGTTCTCGCCAGCATATGCTACAATAGGTACAGTTGCCCTAGGCAAACCGTTTTATTCCTACATATAGATGATTTATTTAAAGGAGATATTCATGGAAGCTGCTCTGAACGGTCCTCTTGGTCGTATCGTTCTTGGCCCTGG
>JBDTBU010000301.1:0-3347 GCA_039923935.1 Ktedonobacteraceae bacterium
CCTGGGAACATCTGGCGGGTGAGGTCTGCGGCATGTTGTGGACGCTCTTTGAGTAGCTCCACTATCTGAGCCAAGCGTGCATCATGGTGGTGCAGGATTTCGCGCACACGCCCACCTAGGTCCGCGAACGGCTCCCCGTGGCCCGGCAGCACTAGATTAGCCGGGAGATTCTCGACTTTACGCAGCGAATCCAGGTAATCGCCCAGCGGGTTGGACCGATCATGTGTGGAATACAGGCCGATGTTGGGCGTGATGCGCGGTAGCACATGGTCTGCCGCCACAAAAACGCCGTCACGCTCGCGAAACAACACAATTTGCCCATCTGCATGGCCGGGTACCCAAATGACCTGGTAACGCTCACCTACCAGATCAATGGACGCGCCATCTTCGACGAGTACAAACGCCTCGTGCGGGGGCACACGCAGGATCGCACGGATTGCTTGCGGGTCGGTGCGCGTATACCAGAGTTCGGTGTTCTCCAGGCCATGCTGCTTGAAGAAGCTTGAAACTGAGTCAAAGCGCTTCGGCATCGTCCCTTCCCAGAGAATGCGCACGCTCTTCTCGTCAATCGGGTGCATATACACGCGTGCACCACTCTGCTCCTGCAATTCACCCGACAGGCCGATGTGATCGGGGTGATGGTGCGTCAAGACAATCGCCTTCAGATCGGCAATGCGCAGGCCCGCTCGTTCCAGGCCCGCAGTGAAGGCCGCGCGTGCGTCCGGCGTACCCATGCCAGCATCCACCAGCACCCAACCGTCCACACCCACCAGAGCGTAGACATTGACGGTGCGTAAGGGAAAGGGGATCGGCATGGTGATTTTCCAAATACCAGGAGCTATCTCGCGAGCTTCAGGCAAGGGTTCGTCAGCCCGGCGAGACTGCGCCGGAGGGGATTTCTGCATAAAAGGGGTCCTTTTTTCTGCTAAAACGTTCTCCAAAGGTCTTTTTTCAATCTCTCTTGATTGTATGGCCCATACAAAGCTGCTGTCAATGTTGCGAGCTAACATCTCAGTGCGTTTCAATGTTTTGCAGAGCGAAAAGAGCCTGCCCCAGCCCATGCGCCGGACATGAGGAGACCGACACAATCGCGTGTCGTGTCCCCTGTTTGAAGAACCACATGCACACAAATGAATTGCACAGGGTCTTTATTCTGAGTAGAGAAATGATTTTTTAGAAAACCCCAGTAGGGAGGCTAGGAAAACGAGGAGTATCTATTTCATGGAACAAGAAGAACAGCGACGACTGCGTGAGGCGCAGCACAACGAGCAGCCCTGGTACAGTTGGGGGCCTTATCTCGCCGAACGCCAGTGGAGCACCGTGCGCGAAGACTATTCCGGCGATGGCGATGCCTGGAAAGCCTTTCCACATGACCAGGCTCGTTCACGAACCTATCGTTGGGGCGAGGACGGCCTGTTAGGCATCAGTGACGAACACAACCGGCTGTGCTTGGCCCTGGCGCTCTGGAATGAGGCCGATCCCATCCTCAAAGAGCGGCTTTTCGGCCTGACAAATGCCGAGGGCAATCATGGTGAGGATGTCAAAGAATACTATTATTATCTCGACAACACCCCCACTCATTCGTATATGAAGGCGCTCTACAAGTATCCCCAGCGTGCTTTCCCCTACACTGATCTGGTGGAACAAAACCGACAGCGCGGACCTGAGCAGCCCGAATATGAACTGATTGATACAGGCATTTTCGAGGAGAACCGTTACTTCGATGTGAGCATGGAGTACGCGAAAGCCGGGCCACTGGACACGCTGGTGCGCATCTCCGCCACCAATCGCGGACCACAGGCAGCGCCCTTGCACATTCTGCCAACGCTTTGGTTCCGCAACACATGGGCTTGGGGCAATGACGAGCGCCGCCCTGAATTGAATCGCGTCAGTTCGGACCGTTCAGAGCAGCAGCACAGCCTGATTCGCGCCAATCATCACGAGTTGGGCGAGTACTGGCTGGCCTGTCAAGGTGCACCAGACCTGCTGTTCACTGAGAACGAGAGCAACGCCCAACGTCTGTGGGGCGCAGAGAACCGCGCAGCTTTTGTCAAAGATGGCATCCATGAGACGGTTGTCAATCGCGCTCAGGGACGTGTCAATCCTGAGCAAGTCGGCACGAAGATGGCCGCACACTACACACTGCGCCTGGAGCCGGGCGAGACCCGCAGCATTCTCCTGCGCATCTCGGCCTATCAGTGTGCACAACCCTTTGCTGGTGCGGACGAACTCTTCACCGCACGCCGCCAGGAAGCTGACGACTTCTACCGCACGCTCAATCCAGGGGCCAATGAGGATCAGCGTCAGGCCCAGCGCCAAGCTCTGGCGGGTCTGCTGTGGAGCAAACAGTACTACCACTACGATGTCGAGACGTGGTTGCGTGGCGATGCCGCCTGCCCGCCTCCGCCACAGGGACGCCAACGCAACGCCGGTTGGCGCCACCTTAATAGCGAGAAGATCGTTCTGGCACCGGATAGCTGGGAATCGCCCTGGTCCACCGCCTGGGATGTGGCTTTCCAGACTGTGGCGCTGGGTCAAGTGGATAGTACCCTCGCGAAGCAACAGTTGTTACAACTGCTGCAAGAACAGTCCATGCATCCCAATGGTCAGTTGCCTGCTGGCGAGTGGAACCTGAACGATGTCAACCCACCCGTGCAAGCCTGGGCGGCCTGGAGACTGTATCAGCAAGAGCAAGCACGTACCGGCCAGCCCGACAGCGACTTCTTACAGCGTGCCTTCCATCAGTTGCTGCTCAACTTCACATGGTGGACCAACCGCAAGGACAGCCAGGGTCGGGATATCCTCTCTGGTGGTCTGCTGGGCCTGGACAATCTCAGCGTATTGGGCCGCAATCTGCCCGACAACCGTGTGTTGGAGCAGTCCGACAGCACAGCATGGTTGGGTCTGTACAGCCTGAACATGTTAGCCATCGCCAGCGAACTGACCACCCTGGACAGCGCCTACCTCGACCTGACACTGAAGTTCTTCGACCACTTCATGTATAGTGCCGAGGCCATCAACGGGCTGTGGGACGAGGCGGATGGCTTCTTCTACAACCAAGTTGCTCTGCCTAATGGACAGCAGATCTCGCTGAAAGTACGTTCGCTGACGGGTCTGCTGCCACTCTTGGCAACGGAAACCTTCTCACAGGAATTGCTCAACAGCATTCCAGAGTTGCAAGAGCGTCTGGCCTGGTTCCAGCAACAGCGTCCACACCTGGCGCGTCTCGTCACTACCTGGCAGGATGTGCCATCTGAAGAGCACGCCTCAGAGCAGCGTCTGTTGTCCCTGGTGAGCGCTTCGCAGATCAGGCGACTTCTCCAGCATCTGGGCAATCCGCAGGAGTT
>JBDTBU010000302.1:0-6264 GCA_039923935.1 Ktedonobacteraceae bacterium
CAAAGGATGGAACGATGACGGAACGACGGAAACTGACAGTTGATGATCTGTGGACCTTCAAAGATGTGTGGAACGTGGCCCTCTCGCCCGACGGTAGGCGCGTAGCCATCGTTCAGGGCAGCAAAAACCAGGCGCAGAATGAGTATCACCACGCTATTCTGCTGCTCCACCTCGATGAGCAGGGCCGCGCCGTTGGGGAACCACGTCAGCTCACAAGCGGCGTGAAGAACGATGATAACCCTGAATGGGCACCGGATAGCCAGCGTTTGCTTTTCACCTCGAACCGCGAAGAGGGCAAGAATCAACTCTGGTTGATCGATACCAATGGCGGTGAGCCGCGCAAACTGACGAATGTTCAGCATGGTGTCAGCGGCGCTGCCTGGTCGCCAGATGGGCGTTGGATTGCTTTCACGGCGTCTGCTGCGCCTACCGATGATGACGCGGTACTGACGGGACACAAGCCACTCGATAAGATCGCGCAAAAGAAGTATGAAGATGATGAAAGTATTCGTCTGCGTACTATCGACAAAGTCTGGTACCGCCTTGATGGACGTGGCCTCTTCGATAAACGCAGCCATCTCTTTGTGATGCCCGCGCCCGTCGCTGATGAAGCTATCGACACTGCGGCAATTCGTCGCCTGACCACTGGCGATTTTGACCACGGGCAGCCACTCTGGACACCCGATAGCCAGGAAATTGGCGTACTGTGCAATCGTGCTGAGGATTATGACCGTTCCTGGGCCAACGATCTATGGGCCATCCATCACGAGACGGGCGAGGCACGCTGCCTGACCGATGGTTCGCTCGGCATTAGCAGCTATGCTTGGTCCCCCGATGGCCGCCAAGTGATGCTCGCTGGTGCGCCCCAGGGACGCATGGACAAATCGAGTGATACGCGCCTCTATCTGGTTGCGCGGGATGGTGGCAAGCTACATGTGTTGACCGCACATATCGATAATTCAGCATCTATTGTCGCTTTTGCGCAAGCGGGAGGTATGCCCGGTCCCTATCGTCCACAATGGAGCCAGGACGGCAAACGAGCCTATTTTGTGGTCACAGAACGTGGCTGCATCAATGTCCATTGTCTGGATATCGAGAAACGGTCTTCGACGCCAGTTCTAGTAGATCAGCATTTGGTCCCCTACTTGGCATTGTTGCCCGAAGATCGTGGACTGTTGCTGTTGCGAGCGGAAGAGTTGCATCCCTGGGAGTTCTATCTCCTGCCCTTAAAAGGCACAGAAGTAGGAACTGCCGAACGGCTCACGCATCTCTATGATCGCACGTTGTCCGAGTTTCACTGGAGCGAGCCGGAACGCCTAGAGTATCCTAGCTCCAACGGCGACCCTATCGATGGCTGGCTGATTCGTCCCATTGGGGCCAAAGCGGGCGTGCGCTATCCCTTGATGGTCATCGTGCATGGTGGGCCGCAATCCGCCTATGGGGCTGGTCTGAACCTCAACTTTCAGTACTTTGCAGGGCAGGGCTTTGCGGTCTTTTTCTGTAACCCGCATGGCAGCACTGGTAGTGGTGAGGCGTTTCTGCAGCAGGTGGAAGGCGATTGGGGCGGTCTTGACTACGAGGACATCATGCGCGGCATCGATGAGTGCATTGCACGCGGCGTAGCCGATCCCGAACGCCTAGTCGTGAGCGGGTATAGCTATGGCGGCTATATGAGCATGAGGATCATCGGCAAGACGGATCGCTTCAAGGCGGCGGTTCCGATGGCAGGCGTCTCGAACCTCGCCAGCTTTGTCGGCACCTCTGATATTGGCTTCTGGATGGTGCGGCAGTCGCTGGGCTATCCTTGGGACCCGGAGCGAGCCGATTACTATCGCGAGCATTCCCCGCTGACGGCAGCGCCACAGGTTACGACGCCGACGCTGTTCATCCATCCTGAGAACGACCTGCGCTGCCCCATCGAGCAGACAGAGCAGTTCTATATGGCCTTGAAGATGATCGGCAAGGCACCTGTTGAGTTTATACGTGTCCCTGCCTCCTGGCATGTCGGCGTCACGAAACCCAGTCTAGCCTTAGCACGTGGCGAAAAGATGCTAGAATGGTTCCGCAAGTACGTAGAGATTCGTCCTGCGGAGTATAACGAATAGGTCAATTAGGGCGAATTGATAGGGGTGATGGAGTCGGCGCTAGTCTCCGGCTCCATCACCCTACGGCTCTACACATGCGGAGCCGACGCTATTTCACGCTTTTTCGGGCGAATCGAGCATTGCGCGAATAAACGGAACCGCCAGCGAAAGCCAATCGAACTGGCGGGTCCAACTCACCCATTCGGACTGCGTGGGCCAGCCGGGCCTATAACGCGGAATAAGTTCTTTAGGCATGACCATAGCCCACTTTGTGCCTTCCCCCAAACTGCCGGGGGTGATGCGCACGGAAATGTTGAAAACATTCTCGTCGGGTAGATGGATCTTCCAGTCGGGCAACGTTTTGAGCAGGATATCGCGCCGCCAGGAAGTGAACAGGGTCGGGTCTTCAGGTGCACCGCTCTCTGAGCGCCCCAGACTGATGACCTGGCCTACCACTGCCGCATGCTCCCATTCGGGGAAACGCAGCCAGACCGCGTAGCGATATTCATCGAGGCCACTCGCCTGGAGAAAAGCACGATAGCCATCGCGCTCGCTACGCTTCTCTGTATCGCTCTGCCAAACGCGCACGATGGCGTCGAGGCGTTTCTTTTTCTCGTCCTCGCCCAGATTGGCATGAGGACCGGTGTTCGCTGGATATAACGATGTAGGTTGTTCTTGCATGTATAACATCCATTCTTGTGGAAAAATAGGGCATTGGTTATCAAGGATAGCTCAATTATCGCACGCGCCAGCGAATCATCGCAGAAACCACGCAGATTCCTCACACAATCACGAGAAATTTCTGCTGGTACGCTCAGAATCTCACTCGTGAGATTTCACAATTTCTGGAAAGGATTTTGTTATGTCAACACCAATCATCCATCAGGAATTTGATCCTGCACAGCGCATTCTCTCGTATTACACCTACGATGTGTTAACCAGAATTTTGCACGAACTGGTCGAGGCCCATCCGCAACTGGCTCAACTCGAAACCATCGGCAAAAGCCTGGAAGGCCGCGAACTCTGGCTGGTGACACTGACCAATCAGGCAACCGGCCCGGCGCTGGAGAAGCCCGCCTACTGGATCGATGCCAACACACACGCGGGCGAGGTTACAGGCTCAACAGTGGTACTGTATACCATCTGGTCATATCTCACGCAGTACGGTCAAGACGAGAAAATCACGAGGGTGCTGGATCGTTCTGCCATCTATCTCCTGCCGCGTCTGAGCGTCGATGGCGCGGAAAAATACCTGACCACGCCCTATACCCTGCGCAGTAGCACACGCCTCTATCCCTACGCCGATGAGCGTGACGGCCTCTATCCAGACGACATCGATGGAAATGGATTGATTTTGACCATGCGTGTCCCCAATTCCAACGGGGATTGGAAATGTTCGGAGAAAGATCCGCGTATTATGCGCAAACGCGGCATTGACGACGAGGGGGGCACGTACTACTCTATCCTGACTGAAGGCTTGATTCGCAATTACGATGGCTTCCTCTTCCCGATTGCTCCGGCGCGTGAGGGGCTGGACATCAACCGCAATTACCCCTATGAATGGGCACCAGAAGGCACGGAGCACGGAGCGGGCCCGTATCCATTCTCGGAACCTGAGACAAAGGCCGAGGCCGAATTCTGGCGCACACATCCCAATATTTCCGGCTTGGTTACCTATCACACGACCTCAGGAGTACTGCTGCGACCCTATGGCACACAGCCTGACGAGAACCTGCCCACGGCAGATCTGGATGTCTTTAACCTGATGGGCAAACGCGGGACCGAGATCACTGGCTATCCCGCCGTCTCGGTCTATCATGGCTTCCGCTACCATCCCAAAGAGATCATGCATGGCGCGATGGACGATTTCGCCTACGACCATCATGGCTGGTTTGGCTGGACACCCGAACTCTGGGATTTGCCCACTACAGCCGGTGTTGAGCCACGCGACTTCATTCAATGGATTCGCTGGCATCCCGAAGAAGATGATCTCAAAATCATGCGCTGGAACGACGAGGTGATGCACGGCGAGGCCTTTATCAACTGGCAACCCTTTGACCATCCCCAGTTGGGCGCAGTTGAGATCGGCGGCTGGAAGTCCAAACTGTACCAGCAGAACGCGCCCCTGCAATATCTGGCAGAAATGTGCGAGAAGCACAGCCAGTGGACGCTCTCGAATGCCTCGCTCTGCCCCTACCTGACCGTGCCTCACCTGCTCGTCGAGTCACAAGGCGAACAGATCTATCATATCCTCGCCATCGTCGAGAACGGCGGTTTCTTACCAACATATACTAGTCAGAAAGCCCTAGAACGCAAAGATGTGCGAGCTATGGAAGCTGAGTTGGTCATGCCGGATGGCGTTGAGATCATTAGTGGGAAACGCTGGCAGGAGCTAGGCCAGTTGGAGGGTCGCTCCAACAAAATCTGGAACTGGGCCTCTGGTTCATCGCCCACCGATAACCGCTGCAAGCTTGAGTGGGTCGTCAAAGGGCCAGTGGGAACACATCTGAACTTGGTGGTGCGTGCTCAACGTGCGGGAACGCTGCACAAAGATATCACGCTGACAACCAGTTAAAGTAGTTACTATCGAGACAGGCAGGACGCTGGTTTGTGGACAACAAAGGCGGCACAGCTTGAAACTGTGCTGCCTTTGTTTATGGTGAGATCATCTTCGAGAGGCTCATCTTCCAAATCGCGAATGTTCATCACCAATGAGCAGATGATAGAATGAAGAGACGAACTGCTTTCAATAAGCCTGCCCTGGATAGTTTTAGGGATAGGCTCCTAACATGAAAAAGGAGTATATTAAAAGATGACAACATTGCTCGCAAAGAACGCTACGATTGTAGTCACGATGGATGATAAGCGCCGGGAGTTACGGGAAGCTGGGGTATTTGTGCGGGATGGCTTCATCGAGCAGGTGGCACCCACGGATGAGCTACCAACTTCTGCTGACATGGTACTCGACCTGCGTGGGCAGATCATGTTGCCAGGACTGGTGAACTGCCATCACCATCTGGATCAAGTTTTGACCAGGAATCTGCCTGCTGGCCAGAACACTAATCTCTTTCCCTGGCTTCGTGCTCACTATCGTATCTGGAGCCGTCGTACACCGGAAGCCTCGCGCACCACCACGATTGTCGGTCTGGCGGAACTCGCGCTGTCTGGCTGCACGACCACCTTCGACCATACCTACGTCTTCCAGAACGGCTGTAAGGTTGACGATCTGGTTCATGCTGCACGAGAACTAGGGGTGCGTTTTGTCGTCTCGCGTGGCAGCATGTCGCTTGGTGAATCGCAAGGTGGCCTGCCTCCAGACGATTGCGTCGAAACGGAGGAGGCGATTCTGGCTGACTCCCTGCGGGTTATCCAGCAATATCATGATCCCAAACCTGGATCGATGTTGCAGGTTGTCCTGGCACCTTGCTCTCCATTCTCAGTTACCCCAAATCTGATGCGTGAATCTGCACGTTTGGCGCGTGAGTATGGCGTACGGCTGCATACGCATCTGTGTGAGACGCTCGATGAAGAGCGCTACACGCTTAACCATAAGCAACTGCGGCCAGTCGCGTACATGGAAACGCTGGGTTGGGTCGCAGATGATGTTTGGTATGCCCATGCCGTACACGTCAACGACGACGAAATTCGCCTCTTTGCTCAGAATGGCGCGGGTGTCTGCCATTGTCCATCGTCCAACATGCGGCTCGCTTCGGGCATTGCCCCGGTTAAGAAGTATCTGACAGCAGGCGTGAAGGTCGGGCTTGGTGTTGATGGCGCTGCGAGTAATGATTGTTCCAATCTGCTGATTGAAGTGCGGGAAGCCCTGTTACTTGCTAGACTCAAGATGGGACTGCGACCACCCGAAGGACCGGAGACAGTCCTTTCTAGCTCCGATCCTCTGAGGGCCAAAGAATGGATGACGGCACGTGAGGCTTTGGAAGTCGCGACCCGTGGTGGTGCGCAGGTGCTTGGACGATCCGATATTGGGTCATTGGAGCCGGGCAAGTGCGCAGACTTTTTCACCCTCGATCTACACACTGTTGACTACGCAGGCGCACTGAGTGATCCCGTGGCCGCCGTCGTGTTCTGTGCGCCACAACGCGCTCACTATACCGTCGTGGGTGGTCGTTTGATTGTTGATAAAGGCGAGATCGCGACGCTCGATATCGTCCCTGTGATT
>JBDTBU010000303.1:0-9412 GCA_039923935.1 Ktedonobacteraceae bacterium
TGCTCGTGAGCACACTGATCGATTCCCTCCTCTTCTTCCATTTGCCTATCCCCCTTCTCAAAATTGCGTGCATCGTGCTATACTCTGAAAAGAGAAAATTCTGTGTCACACCCACAGTTGCCAGCCACTCATCAGATTGAGTGTAGACGCGGTTCAGTAGGAAACTGTCCTGGTGAAAGTCGCAACTGTTTTTGGGTAAAGGAGGTGAGAACATATGGACGCTGGTCCTAGTCCTAGTAGGCGTATGCATTACGCATACCCACTTGTGGAAATGTTCTTCTCCTCATCGTTGCGAGTCGCAGGTTGATCTCACACAGAGAGTGATCCACCCACCTTTCTCCTGCAAGCTTACTCGATGAGCGCACATCGCCCCGCACTGTGTGATGTCGAGTAGGAAACTTTCCGCCTACCAGCATGTCCTGCCGGGTTTCAGCCGGAAACCCGCTACCAACAGTCTCCTTGCTGCAAGATGCATGTTTTGTCCATTTCCGCTTGATGTAGAAAGGATAACATGACGTGTTTTTGTGCTGTATTGCACACAAAATGACAGCAGAGGACCGTCTTCCATAGATCCACACCCATGTGGATCACTTGGTGGCATATGCGTAGAATTCCACGCGCAACCTTCGTGTGGCCTGAATAACGAGACGTATATGCCTGGTATACATACCTATGCAGTAAAGGCGGTGGTTCTATGATCTTTTTGAGCACACTCCTGCGCCAGAGTGTTTGCGACCTTAATGGTCGCCGCCTGGGCAGCTTGAAAGATATCTGTGTCTCTCTGGACGAGTCGTTTCCGGTAGTAACGGCGTTAGTGGTCTCTCAGTCTTCTTTATCCAATAGCGATCTGATTATTCCCTGGTCGCAGGTTGATAACCTGGAAGAAGCGCGTAAAATCTCTTTAACAGTCACACAGTCGCATATGAGTACCTATACTCCTCATCCTGACGAAATCTTATTAAAACGCGATATTCTGGACAAGCAGATCGTCGATACACAGGGCTTTCGCGTGGTCAAAGTCAACGATCTCAAGTTGGCCCAGATCAAGGATACAGCACGTCTGGTAGGCGTAGATATCAGTCTAAACGGCCTGCTGCGCCGTCTGGGCGTTGACTGGCTGAACAAAATTATCCCGTTGCGTATGCACGAGCGCATCATTACCTGGAACTATGTCGAGCCGATTCAGGTGGTCAAGGCAGCCACAGGCCAACTGGCAGCCGTGGCCGCAGGTCCAGGCACGAACGGCGCAACCCTGGGCATTGGCGGCATGATCCCCCAAGTACAATTGAACGTCAGTCATAGCAGGCTGGCCGACCTGCATCCGGCTGATCTTGCGGACATCCTGGAGCAACTCAACATCGAAGATGCTGGTGCGGTCCTGGGTCGCCTGGATACTGAGATTGCTGCTGATACGCTTAACGAAGTCGAGTACCCGCTGCAATCGGAGATCCTCAGCGGGCTTGATCCCGAACGCGCCTCCGATCTATTGGAGATGCTGCCCCCGGACGATGCTGCCGATATCCTGGCCGATATGCCAAAAGACGAGGCTGAACGCCTACTCAGCCTGATGGCTGTCAGTGCATCCCAACCCATTCGCGACCTCTTGCGTTACGATGCACAGACAGCCGGGGGTATTATGACCTCCGAAGTGCTCGCGCTGACACAAGATCTGACCGTCGAAGAGGCTCTGGCCTACCTGCGCCAGAACTCCGAGCACCTGGAGATGATCTACTACCTCTACATTATCGATAGCGAGCGCCACTTGATCGGCATTGTCTCGCTGCGTTCACTGGTCGTGGCCGAGCCTGGCACAAAGCTCCAAGAACTGATGGATGAGGACGTGATCAAAGTACGGATCGAGACTGACCAGGAAGAGGTTGCGCGTATCATCGCCAAGTACGACCTGCTGGGCGTGCCGGTTGTGGACGACGAAGAACGCCTGATCGGTCTAATCACTGTGGATGATGTCATCGACGTTATTCACGAAGAGCAGGCTGAAGACTTCTCCGAAATAGCCGGAGCCAGCGTTGAAGAAGAGGAAGAGCACTTTTCGTTCAAGACCATCCTCAACCGCATGACTTGGCTGGGGGTCAACGTCGTCGCCGGTTTCCTGCTCGCGTTTGTGCTCTACCAAGTCTTTGGGCACGCACTACTTACCAACATCGTGCTTCTTGTGCCTGCCAGTGGCATCATGCCTGGGTTGCGCTCGTCCGTCTCCCTGAGCGGCCTGATCTGCCTGATGCCCATGCTCCTGCTGACCAGCGGCAGCGTGAGTTCGCAGGCTTTGGGTGTCGCGGGTTGGCAGTTGCGCTCAACACGCGGTCTGGACTTCTGGCGCGGTATCTTCCGCGAGTTGCGTCTGGGCGCGGTTGGTGGTATCCTGGCGAGCATTGTTGTTGGATTGTTGACCTGGGTGCTCTTCCATTCCTGGCTGTTGGGTGCTGCGATTGGCCTGAGCCTTGGCTCGACGCTGCTACTTGCCGCGCTCTGTGGACTGGTTCTGCCCACGCTTTTGCAACACCTGCGTCTGCAAGGGAGCTTGGTCAGTGCGCCCTTGCTCGATCCGTTGATCGCCGTAATCAGCCTGGGTAGCTTTTTAATGCTGTCTCTCTCGCTATTAAACATGCTGAATGTTTGAAAATTGCTCGCATTTTGCCCCAAAAAGGGGTTGACAGAATGAGCGGGGCCATGATATATTGCCTGTGCAAACGCGAGTTATTCCTCGATAGCTCAATGGTAGAGCATCCGGCTGTTAACCGGAGTGTTCCAGGTTCGAGTCCTGGTCGAGGAGCCAAACAGAACCGCTCAGGAATGATTTTTCTGAGCGGTTCTTTATTATGGGGAAAGGTGAGTGCACGCTCACCGTTGACTGCGCGTGTTCTGCAAATTGCGAACCGCGAGCATAAGCGAATCAAGGTTGGTTTTGGTCTGATACATCGGGATCGGCTGCTGCGGTGTGAGCTGCGCCCGATGCAGAAGTTCCACGTACATGGCGATAGCCTGCTTCAATTGATGCAATTCATATTCCGTTTGATGAGCACGCTGCAAGCGCACCCAGAGTGAGTTGATGACACCAATCAGCGGCCAGAGAATTTTCGCTTCTGGCGGGTAGGAAACCTTCGCGACCATTTGTCTGCTGTTTATGGCTTCGGTGTGGGCCGTTACCAACTGCTCGATGCTCTCCTCTAACTGCTTTCGTGCCAGTTCAGAGGATAACCGCTCTTCCGCAATTGTGTGTTCCAGTTTCGCGACCATCTCGGCCCGGTCGGCACGCATAATCGCTCTTGTCGAGTTGCGCACCCAGAGGAAAGCGACGCCAGCCACAATGAGCTGCAAGACAATCGGGTCCGAAGCCGTTGGCAGATATTGTGTGGTGAGAGCCTGCGTCAGATACGGCGTGTGCGGTTGATACATGAGATCAAGACCAATAAACAGCGAATTGCAGAGAGCCAGGACAAAGACCCATTGCGGATGAATCAACGAGACTGCCAGCAGTTCCACCACGACAAAGAGATCGTACAGGGCGAGGTTGATACCATCAAACGGGGTCGTGGTGAGAATCACTCCTATCAGCACCAGTTCAGCGATCAGGACCAGGATGGTGCCCGCTATGAGGGGTTTGCCATTGCGATTGATGATGAGAGCCACACCAGTCATGCCTATCAGCACCAAGTCCAGATAAAGATCCAGATGGTTTGTCGTCACCAAACACGCTGGCAGAATCAACACCAAAAGCAGCATAAAAAAAAAGGCTACTGTGCTGAACAAACGTATACGGCGTGCAGTCTCACGTTTGAGAAAGCTGGCACTTGTAGGCAACTCAGGCACTGCCGTCCACTTGTACCACCTGCGTAAAAAACGGTCTTGCTGATCAGGTTCGACCTTGAGTAGTTCGCCAGATAACCAGTCTTTGCTGGCGACAGAATTTCCAGGGAAAAGCGTATTTTTCATGTTTTCCAAGGACCTCCGTTTAGTATGCCGAAATAATAATGACGTTCAAATCATATGGCCCGTTTTCTTTGTCGAGACAGCAGAGGGTTTCCTTCTAGCAGAAATTTCTGGCCGCTATTTTTATAGAATTTGGCGAGAAGACCACGAAATCTTCAGCTTATCTCGTAATCGAGGAAAGCACCCTCTTATTGGGAGCGTCAATATAATACAATATACATACAAATTTAACAATACAAATAGCTATTTGTCCAAAAGGAGAGTAATCACTATCGATTTTTCTTGGATCTCGCTATACTTGTTTTCTAACAAGCAGATCAATAGAGTTGTGTGCTATAATTCAGCGAATCCGGTGCCAAAGTATTCTATGGCGAGAGGGGAAAGTGTGCTTCATGAATCCTGACGCGACCATCAGCTATAAACATTTCTTCCAGAAGTTGATTGAGGCTCTGCCCTCGCCAATGCTGGTGATCGATAGCGATTTGCGCATCGTCCACCACAACCAGCACATCCAGTTGCTCTTCGGGAAGGCTGATGCTCTTGTGGGACAACAACTCGACGCATTGCTAGACGACGCGGCGATTTTGCAATTGATCGCCGTCAGCATTCAATCCAGCAGTGCTCAGTGCGATGAGTTCAGTCGGGCCAGCAATAGTGGGATCTGGAAAGTCTCGGTCACGCCAGTTGAACACCGCAAGATGGCGCAAGGCAAACGACAGACACACACGAAGGAGGCAGATACTCCCACTGAGCCGGGCTATCGCTATTTTGCTGTGGTAATCGAGGACTTGACCGAGTTGCGGCGTCTAGAGCGGGTGCGACGCGATTTCGTTGCCAATATCTCACACGAACTGCGCACCCCGCTGGCCTCGGTGCGCCTGCTGACTGAAACGCTAGAGGATGTTATCGAAACCAACCCCGACAAAGCTCAGGTGTTTGTCGAGAAGATTGAGAACGAGGTCCAGTACCTCAGCGATCTGGTGGCAGAGCTACTGGAGCTTTCGCGAATCGAGGCTGGCAGCATCACCATGCGCATCGAACCAGTTCAGGCGGAACTGTTAGTACGCGAGATCATGGCGCGTATGTTGCCCCAGGCACAGCGCCACCGCGTGACCCTGCGGACACAGATCGAGCAGGGACAAGGCATGGTTGCGGCTGATAGCAAGCAGATTGCCCGCGTGCTGGTCAACCTCGTGCACAATGCCATCAAATTCACCCCGTCCGGCGGCACTGTCGTGATTGGTACATCCTCTGATGGGCTGTTCCAGAGCTTCTGGGTGAAGGATACCGGCGTGGGCATTGCACCCGAAGATTTGCCAAGGGTCTTTGAGCGTTTCTACAAAGTCAGCCAATCGCGTGCTCGTGGAAACTTCATCGGTCCCGGCGGCGGTGGCAGCGGCCTGGGCCTAGCGATTGTGCGCCATGTCATCGAGGCTCATGGAGGGCATATCTCTGCCGCTAGCGAACTGGGCCAAGGGAGCACTTTTACATTTACGCTCCCCATCACTTCATCCATCAAGGACAAAAAAACGTAGCATTCTATGTGTAATATTTTATCGAAAAAGGTGTATCAAGAAGTTAGGCGTTTCTATCAATATTTATGACATTTTTATGCCAAATGTCTTGAAGTTTTCCTCATCCTATGGTACCATTAATCAGGGACTTCCATTGTGAACAACCACGTCGGGGAATGTGGTCACGCGTGCTATTGGAATGCTTCATATAAACAGCCACATGGTTCAGTTCCGTTCGATTCGATTCGCAAAAGAAGAATGACTCTTGTTGTGGTGGACTGGCATCTCCATGTTGTGTCGGAGATATACTCTCGGCGAGAGGATAGCACACAGGGGTGCATTGCCAGTGTGGTGGGTTGGAGTTGCATAGAGACAAAGAGGAGAGTTCACATGAATAAACTGGTGATGATTATTGATGATTCCTTGACAGTGCGCAAGATCATTGAGACCAGCCTGAGGCGCGAGGGCATCGCCTCTGTTAGCTATCCCGATGGCATCGAGGCTTTACGCGCTTTGAGCGAGAAACGCCACCCGATCCCAGATCTGGTAATCCTCGATATAGGGCTACCCAAAATGGATGGCTATGAAATTGCGCGTCATTTAAAGGCCAAACAACAATTCGGCAATACGGTGATTGTGATGCTTTCCAGTCGCGATGGAGTGATAGACCGCCTCAAGGGTCGTCTGGTGGGTGCCAAAGACTATATTACCAAACCGTTTAGAACACAAGAAGTGATGTCTGTGATCCATAACCACCTCACTTCGTATAATTAGTGTAGTAGCCAGGAACCTATGTCTTCCTCCTCAGAACATCAGAACGTAAATACGCTGCATACGCCCTTGCCTGGCGTCACGATCCAGGAGCTTGAGCGTATGAATGATGAGGAGTTCTGGAACTATGCTCGCGAGCGCGAACGTATGCTTCCTGAACCACCCTCACACGCAGAATATATCGAGTGCAAACTCAGTATCCATGCCTGCCTGATTACCTTTCAGGATCTAGCAGAAGTACTACCACCGCCTCACCGTTTGGCCCGCTTGCCCGGTATGCCCGCCTGGATGGCCGGGATCATGGCTTGGCGCGGCGAGACTATCGCGGTGGTGAATCTGGATCTCTATTTGTTGGGTGCTCAACAAGGTGATGCTTCCTGGATGGCTGATGCTATGTTGCTTATAGCTAGCCAAGGTGGCATGGTCATGGGACTGCTTGTGCCCGCGCTCGGCTTTACCTCAACTATCGCGCTAGAACAGATCGTTCCTCCCAATGCGCCCAACGATTTCGTACCCGCGTATGATTCCGCCCTCGTCGCAGGAATCTATGCAGATTTGCCCATCCTGACTATATCCACGCTGCTCACCCAACTAGCGCAGCAGATAGGCATGGCCGCGTATCATGAGTGAAACGCCTTTTTCCCCCAACTTCGATGAGTTGTCCGCCGAAGATCTGGCGGTGCTCCAGGCTTTCGATGCGCTGGATGATCTGGCCTTTCCCAGCAACTTGGACGAACAGAACGGTATGCAGAGCAACTCGACGGCCATTTCCCTGTCCGACGATGCGCTGGACCTCGAAAATCCTGAAGCTATGCTGATTCTCTTCGCCAGTGAGGCAGACGAGGATATTGGCACGATACGCCGCGCCCTGCAACAGGTGGAGCAAGATAACCATGTGAACTCACCTGGCCTGATCTCGGTAGGACGTGCAGCTCATAAGTTGAAGGGCACTGCCGGAGCTATGGGTTGCGAGGCGATCTCGACGATTGCGCTCCGTATGGAAGAAGAGATGCAACTGATGAAGGATGGGAAGGTTGAGTTCCTGTCGGGTTTGATGGCTCTGGTACACGCGATTAATGCGCTGGAAATGACGTTGCAAAGTGTGGTGAACGATGGACAGGAGAGTTTGGTGCCCTTGCAACAACTCACCCAAGACCTAGCGGCGCTGAACGCGCTGAGTGAGCCAATCGCCCCCCGCACAGAACAAGAGAATCCTGGTTCTGTGCTGTCCCTCGCGTCTAAAGAGATACAGGAACTCTCACCAGTGCCAACCAGTGCACAAGTCGATACACGCTATTTACACGCTTTGATGACCCATACCGAACATCTCATCGAGCTACATACACCTCTGGAGAGTGCTCAAAAGCAGGTCACGAAGTCGCTGATGGAACTTCAAGCCGCACACACGCGTCTGCGTCGCCTGGAAGGTCTTTTCTCCAGCGTGGCCTTCACCAATACATCTACCTCAGAGCGGGGCCGTCCGCTTGAAAATCATCCTGCCTCTTCGCTAGTCGCACGTATTCTCCACGAGGCGTTGCAACGTACGGGCCGCCAGCCGCAGAACAAGCCGCACCGAGCAACAGGCGAGATACAGTCCACGCGTTCACCAGAGATGGCCCTCTGGGACGAGATGGAGATGGATCGCTTCACAGAGAATAAAATCCTGCTGCAATCGTTCAGCGAGGCGGTGGCAGATGTCGCGACGGCCTCGGCTCAACTTAGAGCAGCGTTTGCACAATTGAATGCGCTCGTTGAACAGCAGGTGCGTCAAGCCACCCTTGTGCGCAACGACGCTCTGCGCCTACGCTCAGCACCGTTTAGTATTTTGTTGGCGCGTGTGCAACGTGCGGTACAGATGATTGCCCAAGCCCATAATCAAGTCGTGCTGTTTGAGGCATCGGGCGAAACTACTGAGATTGACCAGGATATCCTAGAATTCCTGTCTGGACCGCTTCTGCACCTGGTGCGGGCGAGCGTGGCCGAGGGACTGCTAGCAACGCCACCGCCCACGAAGTCATATGGCACGTCGCCACGTTATCGCATCTGGCTGTGTGCTCAGGTGATTGGCAGCGAGATCGCGATAGAGCTGGGCTTCTCCATGCCTATTCCCGGCGGCGCTTTAGAGGTGTTGCGCGGACCAGTCACACAATTACAAGGCTCGATTGGGGTCCAGCGCAATCCTACTGGCGGCGTGAGCTATCAGTTGCGCTTCCCGCGTGCACAAGGCGTAATCCAGGGTTTGATGGTGATGGCCGGCGGTCAGGGACTAGTGCTTCCATTGCCCCATGTGCATTCAATAGACTATAAACGCCAGGAGTCGTACGCGCAATTGTATAGCGTGGGAGCCTTGCTCAACTTCCCACCTACCCCGACGAGTTCCGTCAGTTCCTTCCCGCCAGTGATCCTGTTGGCTGGCTCTTACAAACGGGTTGCAGTCCAGGTTGATGAGATCGTTGGTGAGGTCGAACTGGTCATGAAGCCGCTGCCCGCGCATTTGCAGCGTCCAGGCGTCACAGGCTGCGCAGTCGATGGTTCCGGGAACGTGCTGCTGATCCTGGACATGCCCGCGCTGATCCAATTTGACCTGCTACAGCGGCGCACCAATCCACAATATGGGACGCCGCCCGCTACTCCGCAGGTGCCTGCACCGAGCCAAACAGGACAAACCAAGCAGCCCCCCACAATCCTTGTTGCCGACGATTCGATCTACATTCGCCAATCGTTGCGCTCAACCTTCGAGCGTGCTGGCTATCAGGTTGTCGAGGCCCGCGACGGCATCGAGGCGCTGGAATACCTCACGTCCGAGCAAATGCCATCTGTTCTGATGCTCGATATCGAGATGCCCAACCTCAACGGCTACGATCTGCTGAATATCCTGCACACGCAGCCGGGGATCGCCGATTGCAAAACCATCCTGCTCACCTCACGTTCCTCTGAGAAGCACCGTCAACGTGCCATGGAACTGGGTGCCTACGATTTTCTGAGCAAACCCTGTGCGCAAGAGGTACTGCTGGAAACCGTACGTCGGGCGCTTGCTGATACATAAGTCGATGTAAATGGTCGCCAGTTACTCGATTTTCTATGCTAATATAGCAATAGAATTCCAGCTTTCGCGAAGAATATATGTCCTCTGAAATCGAGAAGAAGAGGAATGCTATGAGCAAAGATGCGATCTTCTG